>MTOL01000543.1 GCA_002011685.1 Deferribacteres bacterium JdFR-76 | reverse complement strand
TGCTGGTGGAAACTGTAAAGAGCAATGGCGCCGATGATGATGAAGAGCGGCGTGCCGAAAGTGGCCAATGCAAACAGCAGCAATCCCAGTATCAGGTATTCCAATTTAGGCCGTCCCTTTCTGTTGGTGATCGGTCCAGGCCAGAATTGCCTTCAAGATAAACCGGAAGGCAATCAGCACAAAACCAATGGCGATGATTGTCACCACAATCCAGAGTGGCAGGTTGAGAAAAGTGGTACTACCAAATGCTTTTTCGTCGCGAACGAAAACATAGGCGGCCCGAGCCAACAACACGGCAATGCCCGAAGCAAACAGGTTGGTGATAAACTGAACCGGCCGCCGCGCTGCCGGAGAGAGCAGACGCGAGAAAATGTCAATGTTGATATGGCGGTTTTCCCGCGTAGCTAAACTGGCCCCCAGAAATGTTACCCAGAGCACCAGGTGGCGGAGAAATGTGTCAGCCCAAATAATTCCCGAAGAAAAAAAATTGCGCAGAATCACCTGGAGGAACGACATAAANATCATAACGGAAAGGGCCAGCACAAGAATGCCGGTTTCCATACCCGCGAGGATGTCATCCAGTTTTCGCAGTATTTTCATGGGGGTCCGTTCAGGGTGAGGTGCTGTTTTTGCGAAATTCTTCCAGAGTTGTTTCGATCTCGTTCAGCAGCTCTTCGGAATAGTATCTTCCCACCAGGGCCCGCCGCGCTTTGGCAGCTGTCGTGTAGAACCCTTGCAGGGTCTGTTCATCCGGTTTGGGGATCAGCTGAATCCCGTTTTGCTTGAGGGTTTCGATCGCCTTCCGGTTGTCTTCGCGGCTCAGCAGGGTTAGTTTTCGCATGTATTCCCGGGCGAGCCGAGTCAGTATGGTGCGGTGCTGCTCCGGAATGCGGTTGAACATCCGCCGCGAAATCAGAACGGCGCCTGCAGCGTCGGCCAGCGGAACTTCCATCATGTATTTTACCTTAGTAAACCACTGCAGGGCGATAGCCGCTAGTGGGGAAGTGTACACCGCATCCACCATATTGGTTTGCAATGCCGTTAACACGTCGATTACGGATAGGGGAATGGGCTGGATGCCAAATGCCTTAAAGGTTGCTTCCGCTACGGGGTCTCCTTCCCAGACCCACATGCGGATTTTTCGCAACTCTTCCAGCGTGCTGACCTTTACTTTGCTGAAGACGTGTACGAATCCCACTTCTGCCCATCCAAGGAGGATATAGCCTTTCTTTTCGAAACCGCTGGCAAAATGATCGTAGAACTTGTCATAAATGAGATCCACCTCGTCATAATTGCGGAACAGAAAGGGCGCATCCAGAATGCGCACTTCCGGGAGGATTTCTCCCATGCCCACGCCCGTAAATCCTGCGGCGTGAACCTGGCCGATGCGCATCTTGCGCAGTACGTCTTTTTCATCGCCCAACACACCGCCGGCGTAAATGCGGAAGCCCACCTCTCCGTTGGTTTGCTTGCGCAGCTCCGCATCAAATTCGCGCATGACATTCATCCATGTGGAGCCTTCCGGCGCCAGTGTGGCGAATTTGATGGTGTACTTCTGCCCGTAGACGGGCAGGACCAGCACCAGGGTCAGAAGAATTGTCCAGAACCGTTTGTAAAACATCGTCCGCAGTCTCTTTTCAGAAAAACAGTTCATCTTCTTTCTCCAATAAGAGTTTCGCTTTGCGCCTGGCGATTTCGTTGGCCAACCGCTGTTCAGGAAGAATATCGGCCGCTTCATTCAAAATCTCATTCAGTAATTTGTGGAAAAGCTCGCGGTTCTGGGTTTGAACACAGTAGTACTGGGCATAGAACAGCTTTGCCAGGAGGAACTTCCCTTTGTTGATGCGCAAACACGCTTCGAAGTGCTGGCGGGCTTTTTCCGGGTCGCCGCCCAGGATACGCGGCCGGCTGGCGTAATAGATCCCGAGGAACAGGTGGGCACCACCGTAATAATATGTGGAATCCAGCTCCAGTACCCGTTCCATCATCGCCTGGACTTTGGGAAGCTGGGCAACTGCCTGTACATCCGACTTATTCAGATTGATGAAATTGGCCCAGGCACTGGCCGTCCAGAAAAGCGCGGGCAGCTGATCACGATCTGCGCGCTGCAGCTCATCCTTAAAGCGGTCCAGCGGAATGTCCGGGCCTTTTTGAAAAAGCCCATCACTCTGCAAGGCCCTCAGTCCAAAGCCAAATGCTCTGTGGTAAAGCTCGGATGCCCGGGCAGGGGATTGATCTTCCACAAACCCCAGGGCAAAGCTTGTGTAACCCTCTGCCAGCAGGGATAGCAGGCGCTGGTTTCCGGGATCGTTTTTCAGAAATACTTCCAGTAGCTTGAGGTTCGATCCGATGGCCTGTTCCGCCAGCTGCAGGTCATTTTCCTCGTACAGGGCAGAGATGCCTTTCACCAGCAGATCGCCGGTAACCCGTACAGCCAGCCGCTGAGTACTGCAGGAAGCAAACAAAAACCCAATGCTCAAATACGCGGTTATTCGCCGGAGACGTTTCATCCTNGCTTTGAAATTTGGTTTATCATCCGGAATCTTCTCCCAAATGTAATGAACCACTGGAAAAATATCCAGTTTTCGTTTGTTTTGAGAGAAAGGGAGCAGAAAAGAAAGATTTTAGAGAAATCCATGAGGCAGGCAGGAACGATTTCTCAATTGTGACAGGGGCGGAAAAGAGAAATTCCATGTCAGAAACAACCCTGCTTTTTAAATTCCCTGTATTTTCAAGTTTCGAATCGGATCTTCAGTTTTCACTTTAACGGACATGTTCTTCTCATAGACCGTTGGATCAAGAAACTCCTTGCGGCCAGGAAAGATCCGCAAAGCAGATGGTTGCCGATCGTATGGGGGAAGAGAGGTAAGAATGACCTGTTCGGTCCAGGATTTTGGCAAAAATTGTTTTCGCGGCCGGGGCATGACGTTGGATCGGGAAAGAAGGCCAGATTTGCATATTCTTTTAAACTGGATCTGGATGCAAAGCGGATTCTTTCAGAGCAGGGAGTTGCTATTAAGGCACAGATTACACCTGGGGACGATTTACTTTTTTTCTGATGAGATACGGAGCCGTTTGCGGACGATCATGGTTTTGCGCTCTTGTTACGAAGACATTCCCGAATTGTATGTGGTGGCGACCGGTTCTCTTCTGGAGTTTACCGCTGGTAAATTTTACTATCCTGTGGACCCAGTCGGCGAAAAGTGGTACGGCAGAAGTCGATTTTATTGTGGAATAAGGAGAGCCAGATGATCCCTGTGGAGGTGAAGAGCGAACCGCTTGGTCGTTTGAAGAACCTGCATCTTCTGCTACAGAACTATCGGGAGTTTGTTTGAAAGAGCGTATGTGGTTTCCCCCGTCCGCCCGGGGACTTTGCCCGAGCGGCACCTTGAATCCATTCCACCTTATAGTATTACAAGCCTCTTTGGAAACCGTAACTGGCTACCCCGCAAATCGCAATTGACTGAAACGCACACGTCCTTTTGCGCTTGGGGTCTGTATAAACACAGAGAGGCATGCTTTTTTCATGCGAGCGGCAATTTGAGTTAAAAGTCCGGCTTCCAGATCCGAATGTGCTGCAAAAACCTCCCGCTACAGTTGATGGGAGATGAGCCGCCGCTTTCACGTTCTGGTTCACGCTTGCTCCGGCCATTTTGGGCCGGTGCTGCCTTATGCTTGAAATGCCCGGCGCTCGGCGCGGTCGCCCCGGCAGACAGTTGTTTTGGATGTTAAAAAATTTTCATTCCATGTAATTTATTGTGTGTCAAAGAAATTGCAGGATAGACCGGTGAATTTCATCGCTCACTGAAAATAATTCTTGAGTTTAAATGCGAATCTTCTAAATTTTAAGTGAACCTCTTTATCGGGCGTCCTTGGATCTGGAAGCAGTATCGGCGGAATAGATTTTCTCTGAAACAAAGCCATTCCTGGAAGGACGCTATTTTGTTCGGTTTACGCGAAAAGCTCCTACGATATTCCTGCAGTTTCTTACCTTCCTGTGGCTTAAACCATAACTAAAGGAGGCGAACGATGCCGGAAAGGACATATCAGATCCGAAAAGTGGCGATTCTGGGCGCGGGCGTGATGGGATCCCAGATTGCGGCGCATTTTGCCAATGCGGGTATTCCATCCCTGCTCCTGGATATCGTCCCGAAAGAATTAACCGAAGAGGAAAAAGCCCGGGGGCTTACGCTGGAAAGCCCGGAGGTGCGCAACCGGCTGGCCCGCAACGGGGTGCAAAATGCCCTGAAAGCCAAACCGGCTGCGTTTTTTATCCCGGAACTGGCCCAGCTGATCGAGGTGGGAAATTTTGAAGATGATCTGCCTAAACTGAAGGATGTGGACTGGATTATTGAAGCGGTGGTGGAACGGCTGGATATCAAACGGCGGCTGATGGAAAAGGTGGCGGCCCACCGGCGGGAGGGAACCATCATTTCTTCCAACACATCCGGGATTTCTATTGCCCGAATTGCCGAAGGCTTTCCGGAGGAGTTCCGTAAGCATTTTCTGGGCACCCATTTCTTCAATCCGCCGCGCTATATGCGGCTGCTGGAAATCATTCCCACGCCCGACACCGATCCGGATCTGGTGCAGTTTATCAGCGATTTTGGTGAGCGGGTTCTGGGAAAGGGAATTGTTTACTGCAAAGATACGCCCAACTTTATTGCCAACCGGATTGGGGTGTTTGGGATGATGGTTACGCTGCACCAGATGGTGAAGGATGGCCTGACCATCGAGGATGTCGATGCCATTACCGGCCCGGCTACCGGCAAACCGAAAAGTGCTACCTTCCGTACAGCCGACCTGGTCGGGATCGACACATTCGTGCATGTGGCCAACAACCTCTACGAGTTTGCTCCCGATGACGAAATGCGAGAGATGTTCAAAGTACCGGATTTTGTACTGGAAATGGTGAAGCGGGGCTGGCTGGGGGAAAAGACCAAACAGGGGTTCTATAAAAAAGTGAAGGATGAAAAGGGCCAGAGCGTCATTTACGCCCTGCGGTATGACAAAATGGAATACGAACCCTCCAGCAAGTCAAAATATCCATCGCTGGAAATGGCCAGGAATATCGAAAATGTGGGNGAACGGATCAAGACNGTAGCTTACGCCAAGGATNCGGCCGGGAAGTTTTTCTGGAATGTGCTCAGCCAGATCTTGATTTATGCGGCCAACCGCATTCCTGAAATTTCGGAGAACATCGTTAACATTGACAATGCCATGAAATGGGGGTACAACTGGGAACTGGGACCGTTTGAAACCTGGGATGCTATCGGGCTGGAGGATTCGGTTCGGAGAATGGAAGAAGAGGGCCTTCCTGTGCCTCAGAAGATCAAGGACATGCTGGCTGCGGGAAACAAGAACTTCTATAAAAAGGAAAACGGCCAGCTATTCTATTACGATTTTGCCACAAATTCATACAAACCGGTCCCGCTCAGCAAAGGAGTTATCGTCCTTGCGCTTGAGAAAGAGAAAGAAGGCAGGGTTCTTCGCAGCAATCCGGGGGCCAGCTTTATCGATCTGGGAGATGGGGTGGCCCTGGTGGAATTCCATTCCAAAATGAATGCCATTGGCGAAGATATTCTTACCATGCTGAATTACGCCCTGGATGAGGTGGAAAAGAGGTTTGATGGCCTGGTAATCGGCAATCAGGGCAAAAATTNNTCCGTGGGGGCCAATCTGATGCTGATTCTGATGCTGGCCCAAGAGGAAGAGTGGGACGAGCTGGACCGAGCCGTGCGCATGTTTCAAGGGGTGAACATGCGGCTGAAATATTTCA
>MTOL01000492.1 GCA_002011685.1 Deferribacteres bacterium JdFR-76 | reverse complement strand
TTCGGCAATTTTCAGGTAAGCATAGCTCCCCGACTCCAGAAAAAACCGCCCAGAACCGGGTTTTTCCAGCCCCAAAAGCGTTGCCATTTCGTCCCGGATAGTCTCCACATTCCGGGCACCCCAGATGCCGTCGATTTCCGGAATTTCCTTTAAAAGGACTTCCCGGTACCGCTGTGAAAGGCAGCCCGTAACAAATACCTGCCGGCAGAGTCCCTTCTTCTTGAGCTCAACCGCTTCGAGAATTTCGGCGATGGATTCCTTTTTGGCATCCTCGATGAACCCACACGTGTTGATGATGATCACATCCGCCTGACGCGGATCGGAAACATAATGGATAA
The DNA here is from genome assembly GCA_002011685.1 of Deferribacteres bacterium JdFR-76. Taxonomy (GTDB): domain Bacteria; phylum Zhuqueibacterota; class JdFR-76; order JdFR-76; family JdFR-76; genus JdFR-76. The sequence goes on along the minus strand of MTOL01000492.1, from coordinate 5,442 downwards.
GGGGAGAACCGGCCAGACCACCCAGGATAATCTCCGAATCAACCAGATTTTTGGGACAGCCGAGTGAGACCACGTGAAGGTTTATTTTCACTTCTGCATCTGGCATTCCATCTCACCTTTTTTCGCCATGATTCTCAAATAGGGCTTGGACGAATGCAGGAGCATCGAAAGGCTCCAGATCGTCAATCGATTCGCCCACCCCAATAAAGCGGACCGGAACGCTGTACTCTCCAGCAATTCCGAGGACCACCCCACCTTTCGCTGTGCCATCCAGCTTGGTTAAAATGATACCGGTCAGGCCCACGGCCCGTGAAAATTCTTCAACCTGCCTTCGGGCATTCTGGCCGATGGTCGCATCCAGTACAATGAAGGTTTCGTGCGGCGCCCCGGGAATCTGCTTGCCAAGCACGCGGTGTACCTTTTTCAGCTCTTCCATCAGATTCACCTTGGTATGCAGGCGGCCCGCAGTATCCACAATCAGCACGTCCATTCCCCGCGCCAGGGCGGCCCGTGCCGCATCAAAGGCCACGGCCGCAGGATCCGCGCCCGGCTGCTGCTGCACCAGCTGGCTCCCGGACCGCTCCGCCCATATCTTTAGCTGCTCAGCCGCCGCCGCACGGAACGTGTCTGCCGCAGCAATCAGTACCTTCTTCCCGCGCGCCGTAAACTGGGCAGCCAGCTTCCCAATGGTAGTTGTTTTCCCGGACCCATTCACCCCCACAACCATAATGACAAACGGTCTTTGCGACGGCGAAAAAAAAGCGTCCGGATCCCACGAAACTTGACCGTCCAGCAGGCGGATCAGTTCCTCCTGAAGAATTTCCTGCAGTCGGTGGGAATCCTCAATCCTTTCCTCTCTGGCGCGCTCCCGGAGCCTTTCGATGACGTTCTCGGTGGTTTCTACGCCCAGATCGGCGGAAATCAGCAATTCTTCTAGCTCCTCCAGCGTTTCATCGTCCAGCCCCGCATGCCCAGAAAAAATAGACTGAAGCTGCCCCAGCAGCGAATTGCGTGTTTTGGCCAATCCTGCCCGTAATTTCCCAAACCAGGCCATCCGTTTCCTTCTCCCAGACCGGTAACTCAATGAAATTTCCGGAGTTAATTTACGCAAAGAAAGGGGTAAATTCAATGGAATTGTTGGAGGCTAAAATGAACTGGACGGGCCGCTTTTGCCGCTGGAACGCACCTTTTTTCCGGCTCCTTCCCGCGAAAAGCAGCCCGTTCCGTTGCTACACCGATGCCCGCATTGCCGATTTTGCCTGATCTTTGAAAATGGCAAAGACGTCCAGAATCAGGCTCGGCTTTTGCTTCAGGGCGATTTTGAAAAGATTAACCAGCGTCCGTTCCCCTTCCGGCAGTTCCAGAAACGAGCTGGCAATGGCATTGAGCTCGTCATCCGTAAAGCGATGAATGGCCTCTTTGACGCGGTAGAAAATTTCGTGATTGCGACCTTCCGCTTTATGCCACTCTTTCTCGTAGCGCTTCAAGAACTTCTCCGACGTGTCGCCCGCCCGTACCGCCTCGGCCGCAATCTGGCCGGCAATTTTCCCGGCAATCATTCCGCTGACGATCCCCCCACCCGAAACCGGATTGACCTGACGAGCCGCATCACCAACCAGCATCAAACCGGAGGTAACAATGCGTTTCAGGGTTTTAGCAACCGGCACCCCTCCAATGGTTGTGGTGATAACAGGTGCTCCCGGGAATTTTTGCTCCACAAAATCCCGCAGGTACGAAATGGGAGATCGACCCAGTTTTTGAGCCTCAAGGCCTGATATGCCCAGGCCCACATTGGCGGTCCCATCCCCCTTGGGGAACACCCATACATAGCCCCCGGGTGCCAGGTTCCTCGAGAAATAAAAATCGCAGTAGCGGCGATCGACCTCGATGTTGCCCAGGGTAAACTGAACGCACGTTTCGATATCCTTTAACTTGAGCTGGGTGCGCAGGCCGGCCCACCGCCCCACACGGGATTCTACCCCGTCTGCCCCTATCACTATTTTGCTATGCACGCGGAACGTTTTCCCCAGCGATTGAAACGTAACACCCGCCACGTGGCCGTCTTCAAAAAGCAGGCCGTTCACATACGCTTTGGTGCGGACATCCGCCCCGGCCTTCGCCGCCAGTTGCGCCAGATACCAGTCGAAAACTTTGCGGTTGAGAATGTATCCCCGATCGTCACTGATCAGAGGAACCATCTGGCCATTGGGCGCGTAAAGCCGCAGCCCTTCAATTTCATTCTGAATGAATGATTTATCCGGTTCCACCACCAGCTTCAGGCTATCAGCCGCCACACCTTCCGCACACCGCACCGGCGGACCGATATCGCGGTCTTTTTCCAGCAACAGAACCTTTGCCCCCCCTATCGCCGCATGCCAGGCCGCCACCGAACCGGCTGGACCCGCTCCCACTACAACCACATCATACCGCTCGTTCATGGCTCGTCTCCACATATTCCAGCGTTTCTACAGGACAGACGTACACGCAAAGCTTGCACTCGGTACAGGCCTCGTGATCAATGCGAATCTCCGCTTCGCGGAGTTCAATACAATCCGGCGGACAAACCGAAACGCACACCCCGCAAAAATCGCACAGATCCTCACGAACCAGTATCATCGGGTACCCTCCGCTATTTTGGTAAGACTGGGATAATGAAGTCCGAAACGGTTCCGGTAGTACCAGCGGGAAAGCAGGTAAATTCCCGCCATCATCAACAGGTAAAAAGGAAGCCAAACAGCCATCGCCAAAGAAAGGAAAAGAATGGGAAAGCGTGTCGCCGGTACCACCCACTCTTCCCTAANATCCCTTTTCAGCCGGATGAACAGCGGCAGTGAAAGAACAGCGGGAATCAGAACCAGATACTTCTGCAGCACCACCGCCATCACGATGCAGGCAATTTCCACCCAAATGGCCATCTGCACCGTTCGCCGACGGCCGTAACGCACCGCAAAGGTGATCTTCCCGCTCACCCGATCCCCCGGTTCATCCAGCACCGTGGTAAGGAGATAGACCGAAGCCACCGCCAGAAGATAGGGGGCAGAATGAAGAAGGGCCAGGCCCAGCTGGTCATCGGTAACCCGCCATCCAAAGAAAAAGATTAAAAATGCACCGGCCATATTGACCACAAATCCGGCAATCGGCCGGTCTTTGAAAGCAAACGGCGGAAGGCTATAAAAAAAACCAGCCACCAGAACGGTCAAGCCAAACAGAAGCAACATCCATCCAGGCCCTTGCAGAGCGAACACCAGCCCAGCTGTCACAAGTCCTACTGCTTCTAAAACAGCGGTCCGTTTGGGAATTATTCCATGGGCGATCAAAAAAAGCTTATTATTCTGCCGGTCGGAATGGATATCGGTAAACTGGTTCACTACAAAGGAAAAAGCCATGGCCAGAGAAAGCACCAGGAAGGCCTGCCAGAATGTAGCTTCGCGAAGGATTTGCCAGATGGGCTGGAAATGCAACAGGCCGGATTTTCGCGTTGTCGCCTCCAGGAAACCGGCAAAAAACCCCGTCCACACGGGAAAAAACAACACCGGCCGCACCAGAAACACATAATCAAATAACGCGGCCAGACCCCTGCGCGGAATGAAGTCCGCCTGATTCACAAGATCCCCCTGATAGACGGCAGGTTTCAGTTCCACAGAATTTTCCATTTCGATGCGAAAATCCTCTCTTCAAGGCGGCCTACCTGATCCGGATTAAAATCACAATAAGATTTTTGGTGAAAAAATCAAGCAAGATTTCGCCCGCTGGAACTGGCACACCTTCCCCCTGCAAAGACGAAAGATGGCAGAACGTTTCCGGCGAACCCGAAGCTCAGATCTCCCGGATGGAAACTTCCTTCTCCAGCGCCAATTTTTCCACTTTTTCCGTTATGGGAATGGGATATTCGCCGCTGAAACAGGCGGTACAGTACCCCCGTTCTTCGTTAGGAACAGCGCCGAGAAGACCTTCCAGGCTCAGGTATCCCAGCGAATCTACACCCAGGTACTCGCGGATCTCCTCGATGCTTTTCCCGTTGGCAATCAGCTCATCCTGGGTAGGAAAATCCATTCCGTAATAGCAGGGATGTTTGATGGGCGGCGAGGCCACGCGGATGTGCACTTCCCTGGCTCCCGCGCGGCGGATCATCTGAACCAGGCGCCGCAACGTGGTGCCGCGGACAATGGAGTCATCCACCACCACAACCCGGCGGTCGCGCAGGACGCCCCCTACCGGATTAAATTTCACCCGAACATTAAAATCGCGTACCTTCTGACTCGGCTGAATGAATGTGCGGCCGATGTAATGATTGCGGATCAGGCCAATGTCGTACTTGATGCCCGTCCTCCGCGAATAGCCAATTGCAGCGGTGTTGCTGGAGTCCGGCACGCTGATGACAATATCCGCATTGGCAGGCTGTTCCAGGGCCAGATTTTTTCCCAGCTTGCGCCGGGTTTTATCCACGTACTCGCCGAATATCTGACTATCGGGACGGGAAAAGTAAACAAATTCGAAAATGCAGTGTGCTGTTTTCGGAACCGTACCGATCCGGTATGTGCGTTCACCCTTTGAATCAAAGGAGATCATCTCCCCAGGAGCGATGTCGCGAATGTATTCCGCACCGATCAGGTCAAAGGCGCAGGTTTCAGAAGCCACCACCACAGCATTTCCAAGCCGGCCAAGGGCCAGCGGACGGATCCCATACGGATCTCGTGCCGCAATCAGGCGGTCTGTTGTCAGGAAAACCAGAGAATAGGCACCACGTACCACCCGCAGCGCTTCCAGGATCTGTTCTTCCACGGTGGGCGCCTTCGAACGCGCAGCGATGTGCAGGATCACCTCACTGTCGTTGGTGGTCTGGAAGATCGATCCGGACCGTTCCAGGATATGGCGCAGAGATCGGTAATTCACCAGATTGCCGTTGTGCGCCAGTGCCAGAGGCCCGGATTTGCAATTCACCAGAATCGGCTGGGTATTCAGAAGCGAGGGAGACCCGGTGGTGGAATAGCGGTTATGGCCAATGGCGATGTGACCCCGCAGCTGGTCAAAAATACCCGGATCGCTATACACATCGTTAACAAGCCCCAGCCCCACATGGCGGTACACCTGTTCGCCATCGGCCGTGACAATGCCCGAACCTTCCTGCCCGCGGTGCTGAAGCGCGTGAAGACTTAGATAAGCAATTTTTGCGGCTTCTGGATGACCAAATACGCCAACAATGCCGCAATTTTCTCTTGGCTTATCCGCAGAAACAGGCTCCAATGTCTGTCCCTCAATTTTTTACCGGGTTGCTACTGCAAAACACAGCAATCCAAATGTTACGCCGGCCGCATCGGCCAGCAAATCCTTCCAGCTGGCCACATGCCCGGGCCGGTTTCGGTCCCAAAGCTCTTTGGCCACACCCAGACCGAGGGAAAGCGAAACACCGGCGGCCAACGCCCTGCGCTGGTTCCACTGGCC
>MTOL01000545.1 GCA_002011685.1 Deferribacteres bacterium JdFR-76 | reverse complement strand
AGAGGCACGCCTCGATTGTTTAGACTCTCGAAGAGTGTAAAGGCATCTGCGTGATTTTGGACTTCAATTTTTACAATTAGAGCCGCGTTAAGTTTTTCCAAAATTCCCAGGATCTCTTTGTAATCATATTCCTCAATTTTGCCTTTGAGGAACTGGTATATTTTGTAAATTCTACGGTTTCCGAGATTGGGAGGTCTGGTAAATCCCGGCTGTTCGTACAATCCCAGCTCATTTAAGATGGCCTTGTAGTCGTCAAAATTATTGTTCTGGTAGGATAACTCGAGCCTTGTCTCATTTTTTGATTTTTTCAAAATAAGTCTGTGTTTTAAGTTGATTTTTTCTGTAATAAATTCTTCGTCACTTCTCTGCTCCGCGAGGAGGCGACTGTAGATGGCAGCATAGAGCAGAGAAATGGTTGTTAATCGCTGCTGTCCGTCAATCACCTCGAGCGGAGAAATGCCCAATGCATCTGTTTTTTTATCAATGCATATGATTGTACCTAGAAAATACCCGCTTTCATTTTCAAGAATGTCGTTGAACAAATAATCTACCTGTTCCTTTCTCCAGACATATTCCCGCTGAAATTTGGGAATGACAAACTTCACATTTAAGTCGGGACTAAAAATATCGGAAATTTTGTAAGCATGGGCAGAGTTAATCATCTGCCGGTCCCTCAATTATTTGTACACCTCGAATTTCCTGTTTTTATAATAATCCATTGTAATCTTCCCTACCGTGCCGCTGAGGGCGATGAGGGCAATCAGATTGGGCAGCGCCATGATGGCATTAAACGTATCGCCGATGTACCAGACGATGTTCAGGTATTTGCCGGTCATAAGTGCGCCGATGAACAGCAAAGTAATGAAGACAATCCGGTAGGGCATGTTGATCTTTTCGCCCCAGATGTACCCTAAGCACTGTTCGCCATAATAGGCCCAGGCGATCAGGGTGCTGTACCCGAAGAGAAACGAGGCGAAAGCAATGATCATTCCGCCGTACGGAATCACACTGTTAAATGCTGCGACGGTTAGGGCCGTGCTGGAAAGTCCACCGTTTGCCAGGTTATGTCCCAGCTGGGAGGCCATCTGTTGAACATGAGCCGGGAGGGACGCAATCTGATCCGGTGATAGAACCGAGCCCGGCTCAATCAGGGGGAGACCAGCAGCCGGAGTGAGTTTCCAGACGCCGGTGACAATGATTGTTAGCGTTGTGATGGTGTTCACAAAAAGGGAATCGATGAATGTGCCGGTCATGGCCAGCAGGCCGTTATACCCGGGGTCTGGCGATTTGGCAGCTGCCTGGGCAATGGCCGCTGACCCGAGCCCAGCTTCGTTTGAAAGCACACCGCGGCGCACGCCCAAGCTGATCGCCTTTTGCACCGATGTGCCGATCAGTGCACCTCCCGCTGCTTGTATAGAAAAAGCCGATTTGAAGACCAGGGCAAAAGCGGAGGCGATCTGATCTACTTTGATTATGAGAATGACCATGGCCCCCAGAAAATAAAGGACGATCATTGAGGGCACCAGCTTTTCCGATACAGCGCCAATTCGCTTAATGCCGCCAATAATGACCAGTCCCACCAGAAACGTGATCACGATAGCGCTAACCAGGGTTGGTACTCCAAATTGGCTTTTGAACGCGAGGGCCATCGAGTTGGATTGCATCATGTTGCCTGTGCCTAGCAGGGCGGTGACGCCGCCACAAACAGCGAAGGTCATGCCCAAGATTTTGGCGAATGTCTGATTTTTGATGCCGTATCGGGCATAGTACATGGGTCCGCCGGCCATGGATCCATCTTCGGCCACCTTTCGGAATTTTACGCCCAAAAAACCCTCCGCATATTTGGTCGCCATTCCGAAGAAGGCAGAAACCCACATCCAGAATGGAGCCCCCGGTCCGCCTGTGGCGATGGCCGTAGCCACTCCAGCGATGTTCCCATTACCTACGGTGGCCGCCAGGGCCGTCATCAGAGCGGCAAAGGGGGAAATATCGCCCTGCTCCTTTTCAGTCCGATCCCTCCCAAGGGCGCCTTTGAACACAAAACGCATCGACAGGAGAAACTTGCGGACCTGAATGCCTCTCGTGGTAAAAGTAAGCAGAATGCCGGTACCCACAAGCAGAGCAATCATCCAGTTCCCCCACATGAAATCCGCTGTGCTTTCGACAAACTTCAGAAGCCATTCCAGAAATGCCGTCATCGCTCCATCCTCACGTTAATCCGTTTTCTCCGTATGTACGTTCGGTTGTTTGCGTGTCACAGATATGTGCAGAAACGGGGCAGCTTCCCATTGAAAAATGTAGGCTGGCAAATGCCGCGGAGACCGCTCCGTTCGATCTTTTCAACAGGCTGCTCTCCGGATTTTTGCAAGGCGAACCGCATCTTTCCACCGTAAGTTGCTGTGATATTACAAAATTCTCCCTATGAATTCAAGCGGAAAATTTCTTTCACGATCGTTTCGGCATCACAGGATTTTTTAATTGGAAAAAAGACTTCGATTTATGGCCTCCGCTTTAAACAGAAAGACAGGGAACCGGACGGCTGGAGCTTCTGTTTGAAGAAAGGCAGGCAGGGGAAAATCTGTGTTCTGGACTTGGCAATCTTTAATTTACCACTGGGTATATTGTCGGCGATCCATTAAAACGCCGGTTTGGTCGTCCGCTATCTGATTGTGTTACAAGAAAATGAAAAGGAGTTTGTTACTTCATTCCGCAGTGTTGAAAATACCGGTGAAAAGTTCGAAGTTTGCATGCGGGACGGTTTTTGATTGTGGATCTGGCACGCCGCAATCTCAAGGTGAATTGATTAGTGCACCGCCAGGGAGAATATCCATGAGGATTCCTCATCGTGGAAATTCCCGTTTTTCGCCAGAAACCTGTGCAGATTCTGTTTGAATTCAATTATCCCGTCATTACACCGGAACAGAATTCATGTCATATGGAGTGGCATACTTTGCCCTATCCAAAAACTTCCTTGCGATTGACTGTAGAATAATATACACTTCTTAAGGTCTGGAAAACCTGTGGAGAACCAAATGCGCAGCGATTGGATCTGGTGGGGCCTTATTGGGGGACTGGTAATTGTTATCGCTGTTCTGCATTATGCCACGCCGACCATGCGATGGCAATACCACCTGATCTACATGCAATCGTTCTTTTTGCCCATTTTGATCGGGGCTTTCCAGTTCGGGGTGCGCGGCGGCCTGGGGACGGCAATCGCTGTGAGCTTCATCTATTTCCCNCACATCATGCTGCAGTGGGGTGGATTTCAGGAGACCAACCTGATGCGCTTCCTGCAGATCCTGCTGTTCAATGCCATCGGTTATATCACGGGTGTTCTCTCAGAGCAGCGGATGGCGGAAAACCGAAAATACCGTCAGGCGGCTGCAGAGCTGGAACGTTCGCTGCAGAGGCTAAAAGAACAGTCAGATCAGCTGGCGGAACTGGAGGAGAAGCTGCGTGTTGCGGATCGCCTGGCTGTGGTGGGGGAGCTGACCGCCAGCCTGGCCCATGAAGTGCGCAACCCGCTGGGTGCCATCCGCGGAGCAACGGAGATCCTGCAAGAAGAGCTGCCGCACGAGGCAAAGGCCTCCGAATTTTTTAAGATCCTGATTGAGGAAACGGACCGCCTCAGCAATGTGGTGGAAAATTACCTCAGCCTGGCCCGGAAACACGCTTCGGTGCGGGCACAGATGGAGATCGCCGCCATTGCCGGAGATGTCCTCCGCCTTTTTGCCTACAGTACCCGCAAAGCAGGCATCCGTGCCCGCGTGGTGGCTCCCGATTACCCGGTTTTCGTCTGGGGAGATCCCATCCACCTGCGGCAGATTCTGGCCAACCTGGTACTGAACGCCATTCAGGCCATGAAAGAGGGCGGTGAGCTTACCATCCGGATTTTTACCGAAGGGAACGATGCGATCCTGGAGGTGAGCGATTCCGGCCCAGGAATACCCCCGGAGAAACTGGAAGAAATTTTCCGCCCGTTTTTTACTACCAAAACCAACGGAACCGGGCTCGGGCTTTCCATTGTGAAACGGCTTGTGGATCAGAACGGCTGGAGCATCTCTGTGGAAAGCGAGCAGGGCCGCGGCAGTACTTTCCGGATTCGAATGAGCATGCTGGATCACAAAAGTGCGGAGAAGTAATCATGACGCGCGTTCTTTTGATTGATGATGACGTAAATCTTTGCAAGGTTTTAAGTTACCAGCTGCAGAAAAGAGGCTACGAGGTAGATACGGCCCTGAGCGGTCGTGAGGGCCTGGACCTCTTCTCCCGAGCCAGCTACGATGTGGTTCTGCTGGATATTCAGATGCCCGATGTGTCGGGGATCGAGGTGCTGCGGAAAATCCGGGAAAGGAATGCCGACGCAGCCGTGATCATGATCACCGCGTACGGCAGTGTGGAAGGAGCTTTGGAAGCCTGCCGTTTGGGGGCAGACGATTACATCACCAAGCCGTTCGGTCAGGAACAGTTGCTGTTTGTGATTGAGAAAAATTTGCGGTTCCGACGCCTCCAGCAGGAGAATCTGCTTTTCCGGAGCCAGCTGGTGGAGAAATATGACTTCGGCAATATGATTGCCCGCAGCCCGAAGATGAAAGAAGTGATGGAAATGGCCATGCAGGTAGCCGCCAGTGACGCTACAGTACTGATTCTGGGGGAAAGTGGCACCGGCAAAGAACTGCTGGCCCGGGCGATTCATTACAACAGTCCGCGGCGCGAAAAACCGCTGATCGTGGTCAACTGCCCATCCATTCCTGAGCAGCTTTTGGAAAGCGAAATGTTTGGCCACGTGCGCGGCGCATTTACCGGCGCGGTGAAAGACCGAAAAGGCAAGTTTGAACTGGCCAATGGTGGAACTATCTTCCTGGATGAGATCGGCGATCTGCGGGAAGACCTGCAGGCCAAGCTGCTCCGGGTGTTGCAGGAAGGTGAGATCGAGCGCGTGGGGGATTCCCGGCCCATCCGGGTCGACGTACGCGTGATCGCAGCCACCAACAAGGACCTGCGCGAACTGATGCAGCAAGGAAAGTTCCGCGAAGATCTGTATTACCGCCTGAATGTGGTGTCGCTTACCATTCCGCCGCTCAGAGAACGGCGAGAAGAAATTCCGATTCTGGTGGATCACTTTCTAAAAAAATACGGCAAAGGGCGCCGTTTTGAGGTGGCCCCAGAAGTGATTGAAAAATTGCAGAAATACGACTGGCCGGGGAATGTGCGTGAGCTGGAAAACGTGATTGAACGGGCGGTGGTTTTGACCCGCGGAAACCGAATCGGTGTGGAAAGCCTCCCACCCGAATTCCGCTCAGCTCCCTTGCGTGNGTCTTCCAAAGGCATCTTCATTCCGGATGAAGGAATGGCCCTGGATGAAATTGAACGGATTGCCATTCAAATTGCACTGGAAAAATCCGGAGGAAACCGCACCCGCGCCGCCGAATTCCTCAAGATCCCACGGCACATTCTCCTGTACCGGATGAAAAAACTTGGGATTGAATAGCAAGCCAACGGAACGGGCAAACCAGCTTCTCATCCGTTTCCGGCAAATTCCCCATATAGCAAACATGCATGCGTTCCGGTTCCGGTTCGTTTGCCGTTTACCGCTATTCACGGATTTTTTTTGCTGATGGGAACGGTGGCCTGTCGTGCCGGATGCCTACCGCCCGCCAGCGGCCAGACCCGAAGGTTGCGGGACAACTTTTGTGCCCATTTGTGTTTGTCCGGGCCATCGGCGGTTTCAAAGGTTTAATTCGGTTTTACCGGCAGGGATTTCCGGGCGCTGGGGCGATT
>MTOL01000160.1 GCA_002011685.1 Deferribacteres bacterium JdFR-76 | reverse complement strand
AACCATGGGAAACCCCAAAGGCACTGATCGAACACCTGGAACAAAACTGGCTTGGCCATAAGGTACAGAGCGATCGGGATGATCTGTCGATGATTGCCCTGAAACACTGCTGATCCAATTGGAACACCTGATGGATACGTTTAAGGAAGAAATTCAGCTGACCATTCCCAGCGATGCCCGCTACCTGAGAATTTTGCGGTCCACGCTGGAATCGCTGGCAGTTCTGTTCAATTTTGATGAAACCGACATCCGCGATATCACGCTGGCTGCCAACGAGGCTTGTTCCAACATTATCCGGCATGCCTACAGCAANCGCAACGACCGGCCCATTTTTGTTACCATCCGCGGCTTTCCGGACCACCTGACCATCGAGCTGGTGGACCANGGCAAACCGCTAGACCCGGCCAAGCTGCAGGCCCGCCAGTTGACCGATGTTCGCCCCGGCGGACTGGGTTTGCACCTTATCCATACACTCGCGGATGAGGTGATCTACGATACAGAGTTTGAAGACGGAAACCGGATTGTACTCATCAAAAGGCGGAAATCTGGGCATGAATGAAGTACTGGACATCCAGATAGAGCGAAATGGCCCCATCGCAATTGTGCGGGTGGCAGGAGAAGTGGACCTGTATTCGTCCCCTCAACTCCGGAAAGTTCTGCTGGATCTGGCCGGCGAAACCACCCGCTACCTGATCCTGGATCTGGAAAAGGTAACGTACATGGACAGCTCCGGTCTGGCTTCGCTGGTGGAAGGATTGCAGCGCATGGAGAAGTACGGCGGACGGCTGCTCCTCTGTTCGCTGCAGGAAATGGTGCAAAACGTGTTTGAACTCAGCCGTCTGGACACGGTTTTTCCGATCTTTGAAGATCTTGAAACAGCCCAATCCAGCCTATCGGCCAGCGATGAATAGCTCTGGAATTTTAACCGCGCTGGAGAGAATTGGACGCGGAACCCTCCAGCTTTTGAAAGAAATCGATGCTTACAGCCGTCTGGTGGGAACGGTTTTGTACTGGACAGTAGCGGCCCCATTTCGGCGGCAAAAGATCCGCTGGCGGGCCACCATCGAGCAGATGGTAGCAGCGGGCTTGCGGTCGATTCCCATTGTGAGCCTGATCGCCTTTTTTGTGGGCCTCATTCTTGGCATGCAGGCCGCCTACCAGCTGAAGCCTTTCGGCGCGGTACGCTACATGGCCAATCTGGTGGGCGTTTCTGTCACGCGGGAGCTGGGCCCCATGCTAACTGCGATTATCGTGGCCGGACGGAGCGGATCGGCCATGGCAGCCGAAATCGCCACCATGAAGGTGTCCGAAGAAATCGACGCCCTCTGGACCATGGGCCTGAATCCGGTCCCCTTTCTGGTGGTCCCACGGGTAGTGGCTATGGCCATCATGCTCCCCTGCCTGACACTGCTGGCCGATTTTATCGGCATCATTGGCGGAGCCCTTGTGGGCATCGGTTTCGAATCGATTCATCCCTGGGTGTATTACACCCAGACCGCTGACGCCCTGGTGATGAAGGACCTGATCACCGGGCTGATCAAAAGCGGCGTGTTTGCAGTGCTAATTGCCACCATCGGCTGCTACCAGGGACTGATGGTAGAGGGCGGTGCAGAAGGCGTAGGCCGGCGCACCACCGCATCCGTGGTGACATCCATTTTTATGATCATTGTGGCGGACGTATTTTTTACAGCCCTGTTTTACTCAACATTCTAAAAATGCACTGTTCGGGCGGGATTGATAATGGCAGCAACCGCGAAAAATAAAAAAAGTTCACGGAAACCGGAGCCGGGCATTCCTGCCATCGAAATCACCGATCTTTACGCTTCCTACCAGGGCCGGACGGTGCTCAAAGGTGTGAACTTGACCGTTTACGAAGGCGAAAGTATGGCCATTCTGGGTCGCTCCGGCTGCGGGAAAAGCACGCTTCTGCGCCTGATGATCGGTCTGATGAAACCCGACTCCGGCAGCATCCGGATCAAAGGCCAAGACATCACCCGCATGAAGGAAGAGGAACGGAAGGAATTTCTAAAAAAGATCGGGATGCTGTTTCAAAGTGCGGCTCTATTTAATTCCATGACCATCGGAGACAACGTAGCCCTTCCCCTCCGGGAACATACCCAGCTCGAAGAAAGCACCATCCAGATCATGACTCGCATGAAACTGGATCTGGTGGGTTTGTCGGGCTTTGAGAATTTTTACCCCTCGCAGCTTTCCGGTGGCATGCGCAAACGGGCCGGTCTGGCCCGGGCTCTGGCTATGGACCCGGAAATTCTCTTTTGCGATGAACCGTCCGCCGGCCTGGATCCCATTGTGGCTGCCGGTATCGACAATCTACTCCTCAAACTCAAACGTGCCTTTAACATGACGCTTGTCGTGGTGACCCACGAAATGGCCTCGGTATTCACCATTGCCGACCGCATCGCCATGATGCACGATGGCCAGATTTTGGCGGTGGGCACCCCGGATGAAATCCGCAAAAATCCGCACCCTTTTGTTCAACAATTCCTGAACCGGGTCCCAGACCAGGAAGTACAGGATAAAGAGATGGTCCTTCAGACCCTAATGGGAAAGGGAACCCCATGAATTCATACCGCTGGCAGGAAATTCGCGTCGGTGTTTTTGTGATATTCTCCTTTGTGCTGCTCCTGGTGTTTCTCTTTGTCATTTCTGGAATCCGCGTCGGAGAACGCTACGTATCCTACACTACCAAACTGGATTATGTGGGCGGACTTGAAGTGGGAACTCCCGTACGACTGGGTGGATTGCTGGTTGGTAAGATTACCCGCATCGAAAAGCCAGAACCCCACTCCCGAAAAATCGGCATCACGTTCGAAGTAAAAGAAGGAACCCCCATCAAGACGGATTCGAGGGCCTACCTAACTTCCATCGGGCTGATGGGCGAATTCTACCTGGAAATTGTCCCCGGTTCTCCTGACGCACCCCTGCTGCCGCCCGGCAGCGAAGTAACCTCGCTCGAAGCCACCACCGTATCCCAGCTTTCCATCTCCCTCGGCAAAATCGCAGACCAGCTTCAGATCACCGTGCAAAACTTAAACCGGCTGCTGGGCGACGAAAACCAGCGGTTGTTTCGCAATATGATTGAACAGATGAATACCGTTCTGACCCGCAACGCCAGCGATTTTTCTCAAATTCTCACCAACCTCAACCACCTGACGCGCGGCCTGGTCCATCTGAATGCCCAAATCGATTCCTTGCTGCGGGTAGGTGGACCCACGCTCGCTCACACCGTTCGCAACCTGGATTCTACCAGTGCTGCCATCCGCGAACTTGCAGAAAAACTGAACAGTATGAGCGAATCCCTTACCGAAATGATGGTAACCAACAACGCTACGTATCAGACCATCCTGAACAACCTGGAAGCCAGCAGCATCCACCTGCAAGAGTTCACACGAACTCTGAAAGAACAGCCATGGAGCCTCATCCGGAAAACCTATCCACCGGAGCGTAAAATCAAGTGAGGGCAAAATTATGAAAAGTACACGGTTTGGTCTTTTCCTCCCGCTGTTATTTGTGGTATCCTGTGCTCGTATGCCGGAAATCCACCGCTATGTGCTCGAGCTCCCGGAACCGGAACGCAATGCATTGGCCGCACCCTGTACCGTGGCCATAGCGGTTTTTTCCATTTCCCCGGCCTATGCAGGCACCAATCTGATCTATCAGGAGAGCCCGTATGAGCTGAAAACCTACCATTATCACACCTGGGCTACTTCGCCGGAACAGATGATACGCCGAGAGCTCACCTCCTACCTGAAGAAGCGGAATTCTTTCCAGCGGGTTTTTCTGTACCGGCCGGGGGCACGCTATGATATCGCCGTGGAGGGAACCGTATTGAGGATTCTGGAATATGATGCGGGCAATGAATGGTACGGTATTCTCGAGATGGAGCTAAATTTGCGCCGCTGGAACGAAAAAATCCCCTTCTGGACGCAGCTTTTCAAAAAACAGATTCCCGTGCGCCAGAAGAGCCCCCGAGGCGTGGTGCAGGCGATCAGTGAAGCTGTGCACCAGATTGCCGACTCGCTGGAAGCTCAAATTCTCTCCAGCTGCGGAAGCGTGAAGGCGGAACAGTGACTGTGGGCCTCTTCTGCTGAGAACGTCAGTCCATAGCGGGTCGGTACCGCTCTTTTACCCTGGAAATTTCCTCGCGGATTTTTTCTCCGCTCCAGTCCAGTTCTTTTCCCATGAGCTCCGCCACTTGCCGGAGTACTTCATCGGGTGGCAACTGCCCGGACCCTAGTTCGGTCCGCCGGCGGATCACATCTTCCAGGTGCACCGCCATCTCCTCGCGGACCGCATGGATCACCTCTGCTGGCAATACACTGCTTCCCTTGAAAGGCTTTAGCCAGTGGAGGTTTTCTTTTCCGTAATCCAGAATGCGGAGATATTCGGTCCCGTAGTTTCGCACCAGCTGCTTGATCACCTTTTCCGGAATGAGTCGCCGGTTTTTTTCAGTGGCCTCTTTTTCAAATTCTTCGAACCGGGCAATATCCCCACCTGCCAACCGCAGCTGTTCGGTTTGAACCGGCACAGATGCCTTACCCAATTTGGCCATTACCACAGAAACGGCCTTGCTGGCCACATCTCGCGCTGTGGTGTACTTCACCCCCACTACCGACACAGCTCCTTCGATGCCGTCTTCCCTGGAATGGTCGATGATTTTATAATGCTTGGTGAGCACCACCTCACCGCTTTTGGGATTGGGACGGTCCATGGGCAGCAGACCGCCATGAAAAAAGTACACATCATCCTCTTTTAGCTGGGCAGCCGGGTAGGCTTCATTGAAGGCAATCAGAAAACGGTGAATTTCCCGTGCCCGCACCCGGAATTCATTTGGATCACCGTGATAGGGAGCATGCAAAGTTCCGATGAGCGAATATTCGCGCCACGGCAGGGTAAAATAAACTTTGCTGGCGTAATCCACCAGATGGCCGTTTTCCCAGACCTTGTGCTTTCCAAGAATACCTGCCGCGACTTTGGGAGGTAGTTTTCGGGTCACCAGGTTCATGGCCCAAGACCACTGGACAGCCTCACGNTTTGCGTGCGGCCGCAGCCAGCGGAGTAAAACGTTGGACCATGGCCCCATGGTCCCCAGAACCATACGCCCCTGAATCACAAATGTCATACCGGATAGCCGGTCGGTAACCTCCACACCTACCACCCGGTTACCGCGGAAACGGAGAGATCTGGCTTCCNCATAGTTGGCCAGCCTTGCTCCCATCCGTGCAGCCGAGTGCAGAAACGCAAGCAACAGACGTTCCGAATTGTACATGTGAGCATCGTACCACAGCGCACCGCCAGTCAGGTTTTCTTCGCGGATCCCCGGAACCAGCTGCAAACACTCGTCTTTCGAAAGGATCCGTCCCGCCGGCAAGTGCTTTTGTGGATCTTCAAGACGGTTGCGATCATACCCGACCAGATCATTGATCCAGAGGGCCACCCTCAACACTTCCGGTCCTTTGCCAAGGTGGCCATACGTGGGCATCACAACCGGAAGCGGATGCACCAGATGTGGAGCCAGTTTCATCAGCAGGCGGCGCTCGCGGATCGATTCCCGCATGCGTTTGTAATCAAGATGTTGGATATAGCGCAGTCCGCCGTGAACAATTTTCAAACTGTTGGACGACGTTGCACTGCCAAAATCATCCTTCTCGATCAGTGCCACCCGCAGCCCCCGCAGCGATGCCTCCCACGCAGCAGTCGCTCCATAAATTCCCCCGCCGATAATCACCAGATCATACACCCCGTTGGCCAGTGAATTGATATCCCGCTTCATCTTTCCTCAA
>MTOL01000302.1 GCA_002011685.1 Deferribacteres bacterium JdFR-76 | reverse complement strand
GCAAAGTGATTGGCCTTTTTTCGGCTTTCCGATAGCCGGAAAGAAAACCAGAACCCGCAACACTGACAGCTCTCCGGGAGCGCCTGTGCAACTGCACAGAAAAAAAGGGGTATGCTAAAAACTGGTTTTGTTCACAGCCCCTTTTCAAAACACCGCAAGAGCTTATTGAACAGCGGGCCATTTCGACCGGCGGGTTTGTGTCCTTCCTCTGTGGTCTGCTGGACCCGGAAATTCCATATCTTTTCTTGAAAAATTCTATTGTTTTAGCACGGATGTTTTGCTATATTTTGCGCAATTTAAATTGCAGGATCGTAACATTATGAAACAAATCCGCAAAGGCAGGCTAATTCTGGAAGACGGCACGGTTTACGAAGGCCGTGTATTTGGAGCACCCCGTCCAACCAGTGGAGAAGTGGTTTTTAATACCGGCATGGTGGGCTATCCGGAGTCTCTGACTGATCCTTCCTATTTCGGGCAGATTCTGGTATTTACGTACCCGCTCATTGGCAACTACGGTGTTCCCAAGCCGCCTGCAGACCGGGAACTCCCCCCACCGTTCGAGTCACGGCGCATCCAGGTGCGCGGCCTGGTGGTGGCCACGTACTCCGGTGAATATAGCCACTGGAGCGCCGGTCGTTCGCTGGGCACCTGGCTCCAGGACGAAGGGATCCCTGCACTGGAAGGAATCGACACGCGGGCACTTACCAAAAAGCTGCGCGAAAAAGGCACCATGCTGGGAAAAATCGTGGTAGACGGAGAGGAGGAGCCGGAATTTTACGATCCCAACCGCGAAAATCTCGTCCAGCAGGTAAGCTTTCCAGAACCCACGCGTTACGGCAAAGGAAAACACCGTATCGTGCTATACGACTGTGGCTGCAAGGAATCCATTCTCCGGGATCTTCTGCGGCTAAACGTGGAAGTTCTCCGCGTTCCCTGGGATTTTGAACTGGAGCAGGCCGATGCGGATGCAGTGTTTCTTTCCAACGGTCCCGGTGATCCAAAGATGTGCCGGAAAACTGTTCTGCAAATCCGAAAAGCTTTGCAGGCAAACATCCCCGTTTTTGGCGTATGCCTGGGTAATCAGCTGCTGGCTCTGGCTGCCGGTGCTAACACCTACAAGCTAAAATTTGGCCACCGCAGCCAGAACCAGCCAGTGCAGGATCTGCAGAACGGCCACGGATTCGTCACCTCTCAGAACCACGGCTACGCGGTGGACACTGCTACACTTCCACCCGAATGGGAACCGTGGTTTATAAACCTGAATGACGGGACCAATGAAGGCATCCGCCACCGGTCCGGCCGTTTCCGCAGCGTTCAGTTTCACCCGGAGGCTTCCCCAGGCCCAGAAGATAGCAAATACCTCCTGGAAGAGTTTATTGCCGGGTTGAAGCATGGCACGTGATGTGAAAAAAGTCATCATTCTGGGAAGTTCCGCCCTGAAAATTGGTGAGGCTGGCGAATTTGATTATTCCGGAAGCCAGGCTATCAAAGCGCTGAAAGAAGAAGGGATTTCGGTTGTCCTGATCAACCCCAACGTGGCCACCATTCAGACATCCGAACATCTGGCTGACCGGGTGTATTTCCTGCCGGTAACCCCCTACTTTGTCGAAAAGATCATTGCTAAGGAGCGGCCGGATGGGATCCTTCTCAGCTTCGGCGGACAGACGGCCCTCAACTGCGGCGTAGAATTGCACCGCAGAGGCGTGCTGGAAAGCTACGGTGTACGGGTTCTCGGAACCCCCGTTGAGGCCATTCAGGACACAGAAGACCGCCAGCGTTTTGTGGCCCGGTTGGATGAGATTGGCGTAAAAACACCGCGCAGCCGTGCAGCTCACACCCCGGAGGAAGCGGTTCAAATTGCCGAGGAGCTGGGCTATCCGGTCATCCTGCGGGTGGCTTTTGCCCTGGGTGGTCTCGGCTCCGGAATCTGCCGGAAACCGGCCGAAGTTTCTCAGCTGGCGGAAAAGGCTCTGCGCCATGCCCCGCAGGTCCTGGTGGAAGAATACCTGGAAGGATGGAAAGAGGTGGAATATGAAGTAATGCGGGACAGCCAGGACCACTGCATCACGATCTGCAACATGGAAAATGTAGACCCCATGGGCATTCACACCGGTGAGAGTATCGTCGTTGCCCCCAGCCAGACCCTCACCAACCGGGAATATCACCTCCTGCGGAATGTAGCTCTTCGGGTCATCCGGCACCTGGGCATTGTGGGCGAATGCAACATTCAGTTCGCCCTCAGCCCCAGCAGCGAAGACTACCGGGTTATCGAAGTGAATGCCCGCCTTTCACGCAGTTCCGCCCTGGCCTCCAAAGCGACAGGGTACCCCCTGGCCTTTATTGCGGCCAAACTGGCCCTGGGCCACGGTTTGCACCAGTTGCCCAATTCCATTACCCGGGTTACAAAAGCCCTGTTTGAGCCGGCGCTCGACTACGTGGTTGTGAAGATCCCGCGGTGGGATCTGAAGAAGTTCCGGATGGTCTCCCGTCGGATCGGCTCCGGGATGAAATCGGTGGGAGAGGTAATGGCCATCGGCCGCACCTTCGAAGAAGCGCTGCAAAAAGCCATCCGTATGCTGGATATTGGCGCAGTGGGATTGTCCGGAAACGGTCTCTTCCAGTTTGAAGATCTTGAAAAAGAATTGCGCGAACCCACAGAAGAGCGAATCTTTGCCGTGGCCCAGGCTTTGGAACAGGGCATTCCGGTGGAGGACATTCACCGCCTGACCCACATTGACCGCTGGTTCCTTCAGCGGATGAAAAACATTGTGGATATTGGAAAACAGCTACAAAAACACGGGTACCCGCTCCCGGAAGAGCTGCTGCGCCAGGCCAAAAGCGCAGGATTCGCAGACGAGCAGATCGCCCGGATCACAGGGACTCCAGCAGAAAAGATCCAGCGCCAGCGGGAAGCTCTGCAGCTGCATCCCGCCATCAAACAGATTGATACCCTGGCCGCTGAATATCCCGCCCGGACAAATTACCTCTACCTTACCTACAACGGGAAAGAAGACGACATCTCCTTTGCGGAAAGCCGCACCATTCTGATTCTGGGGTCGGGCTGCTACCGGATTGGCAGTTCTGTGGAGTTCGACTGGTGCGCCGTAAATGCCAGCCGTACAGCCCGAAACCTGGGCTTTAAAACCGCCATGCTTAACTACAACCCGGAAACCGTCAGCACCGATTACGACGAATCCGATTACCTNTTTTTCGACGAAATCAGCCTCGAAACCGTGACGGAAATTTACCGGAAATGCCATGCTCAGGGCGTTATTGTATCGGTGGGCGGGCAGATTCCCAATACGCTGGCCTGCGACCTGAAAAAAGCTGGTCTGCACGTACTTGGAACAGACCCTGCCGATATTGACCGGGCAGAAAACCGGAAAAAATTTTCCTCCCTTCTGGATGAACTTGGCATTGACCAGCCGGAATGGAACAGCCTAACGTCCATCGAAGAGGCAATCCGTTTTGCCAACAAGGTTGGATATCCGGTGCTTGTGCGGCCTTCGTATGTGCTCAGCGGTGCCGCAATGGCCATTGCTTCCAACGATGCGGAGTTGAGGCGCTTCTTACAAAAGGCGGTGGATGTGTCACCCAAATATCCGGTGGTACTCAGCAAATTCCTGGAAAACGCCAAGGAGATCGAATTCGATGCCGTAGCGGCAAATGGGGAAATTCTGCTCCACGCCATTTCGGAACACGTGGAAAATGCAGGCGTTCATTCCGGCGATGCCACACTGGTGTTGCCGCCGCAGCGCACCTACCTGGAAACCGTCCGCCAGATCCGCCGGATCTCCCAAAAAATCGCACGGGCGCTCAACATTCACGGACCGTTCAACATCCAGTTCATCGCCAAACAGAACGAAGTGAAGGTGATTGAGTGCAACCTGCGGGCGTCGCGCAGCTTTCCGTTTGTTTCCAAAACGCTGGGACAGAACTTCATTGAAGCGGCCACCCGCATCATGCTCGGTGAAAAAATCTCCGCTTCCACCGATTCGTTTTTTGAAGTGGATTATGTGGGCGTAAAAGCCCCACAGTTCTCCTTCACGCGTCTGGAAGGGGCCGATCCCACCCCTGGTGTGGAAATGGCCTCCACCGGCGAAGTGGCTTGCCTGGGCGACGATTTCGACGAGGCATTCCTGAAAGCGCTTCTATCCGTGGGCTTCCGCTTCCCCATTCGGACAGTCCTCCTCTCCACCGGGTCCATCGAATCGAAAGCCGAACTGCTGGAAAGCACGCGGATGCTGAAGGCCCTGGGCATCAAATTTTACGCCACCCGCGGTACCGCCCGTTTCATGAAAAACAATGGCATCGACGCTACCGTCCTGCACTGGCCGCTGGAGAAAAAATCGCCCAACACCGTGGAATACATCAAGGCCGGCAAAATCGACCTGGTGATCAACATCCCCAAAAATTATCAGGAAGAGGAGCTCACCAACGACTACATCATCCGCCGGACGGCCGTGGACTACGGCGTACCGCTCATCACCAACCGGCAGCTGGCCATGCGCCTGGCCGAAGCCCTTTCCCGCCGGTCCGTGGAGACGCTTCAGATTAAGGCCTGGGATGAATACCTGAACAGCAGGTAAGCACAGCCAGGGCGGCGGAACGCATCCCGCCGCCAGAGCGCCTTTTGGCCTTATGGCAATCTTTCTACCCCGCCTTCTAATAGAAAAATCCCGCCCGGCCATTCCGGCCCGGTACGCTTTCAGCCGAAATGCAGACGAAGCGATTCTGCCGCTATCTCAGTGCTTCTTCGAGGGCGGTGGCCCGGTCGGTCTGTGCGTCGCGGTACTTTACAATCACCGCGCACTGAAGGTGGAGCCCTTCAAAAGGCCCTCCCCGTGTGGCCGGCCGGCTTCCCGGAACCACCACAGCGTTTTCGGGAATCCGCAGCGGGCGTCCCTTTTCGGCCCGAAGGACCTCGCCTTTCACCATGTCGTAGACCGGAATTGAGGCGGTGAGAATGGTTCCGGCCGCCAGAACAGCCCGCCGGCCCACAATGGTCCCCTCGTAGACGCCGCAGTTCCCGCCCACCAGCACATCATCCTCGATGATCACCGGCATGGCTCCCACCGGCTCCAGAACGCCGCCGATCTGGGCCCCGGCGCTCAGGTGCACCCGTCTGCCAATCTGAGCGCAGGAACCCACCAGNGCATGGGAGTCGATCATCGTCCCTTCGTCCACGTAGGCCCCCACATTCACGTAGGCCGGCGGCATGATGACCACCCCCGGTGCCACATACGCACCCGAGCGGATGGTGGTCCCACCGGGCACCACTCTGACACCATCCTCAATCCGAAGGCGCTTCAGCGGATAAGTATCCTTGTCAAAATAGCGGAAGGAGCCGTTGATGGAATAATCCTGCAGCACCCCGAACCGGAATCCAAGCAGGATCCCCTTTTTTACCCACTCATTGACTTTCCAGCCCGCATCACACGGCTCCGCAGCGCGGATCTCGCCACGGTCCAGCGCTTCCAGAAACTGGCGGAACAGCGGCAAAAATTCTTCCCTTCCAAGGGATTCCTTCCGATCAAATGCCGTTTCGATCTGATTCCGGAGGCGTTCCATTTTTCAGCCCTCATATCAGTTCCAGTTGTCGCAGAATGCTCCGCAGCTTTTGCCGGTTTTCTTCTTTCATGGGACAGAGTGGCAGGTGGTACTGCTCGCGGATGCGTCCCATCATCGCCAGGGCGGCTTTTACCGGGATCGGGTTGCTTTCGATGAAATTGGCCTCCATGAGCGGCAGGAGGCGGAAGTGAATCTCCCGGGCCTTTTTCCAATCGCCTTCCAGCGCGGCGTGGACCATCCGGGA
>MTOL01000188.1 GCA_002011685.1 Deferribacteres bacterium JdFR-76 | reverse complement strand
GCTGATTATCAGCCGCGTTTCGACCGTCCGGGAAGATTTGCGCCGGCGTTTCCGGATCCGCAAGCCGAAAATCGCGGTGTCTGCACTGAACCCGCACGCGGGAGAAATGGGGATGCTGGGGCGAGAAGAGATGGAAATCATCTGGCCGGCAGTGGAAGAGCTCCGGCAGCGCGGCATGGATGTATCCGGGCCGTTTTCGGCCGATACCCTGTTTACCACAAAACGCCTTTCAGAATTTGACGCCTTCATGGCCATGTACCACGACCAGGGGATGATCCCGATCAAGATGCACGGATTTGGGAAAGCGGTGAACTACACGGCAGGGTTACCCATAGTGAGAACCTCTCCCGACCACGGAACGGCATTCGACATAGCGGGCAAGGGTGTGGCCGATGCGACGAGCATGGTGGAGGCGATTCGTCTTGCGGTTTCATTGGTCCACTAAATCGGTTGTTCATGTGGCGCCGTATGAAAAGCTGGCCGCCATCTATGACCATGTGATGCGTCACGTGGATTACCGTCAGTGGGCCGAGTATGTTGTGCATCTGATCGGGCTGTGGCACCCGGAGGCACGCGATATTCTGGACGTTTCTTGCGGAACCGGAAATTTGCTGGTACACTTGCGGCAGTACCCGTACCGACTGTACGGCTGTGATGCATCGTTTCCTATGATCCGAAAAGCGGTTCAGAAAGCGGAGCTGGAAGGCTGCCCGCTATGGTGCGGAGATATGACCCGGATCGGCCTGCGCCGTTCCGTGGATGTGCTGCTGTGTCTGTACGACAGTGTGAATTATCTGCTGGAGGAGGAGGACCTGCGCCGGTTTCTGGCAGAGGCGCATGCCGCCATCGCACCGGATGGCCTGCTGATTTTTGACGTCTGTACAGAGCATAATTCGCTGGAGTTTTTTTATAATTATTACGATCACGAAAAACATGAAACCTTTTGGTACGATCGCTGGAGTCATTACGATCGGCGGGAGCGGATTCAGTTTACGGAGTTCAAAATCCGTTTTCGGGACGATCCCAATGTATACCTGGAGGTGCATCGTCAGCGGATCTACCCGGTACCGCGTTTCCTGAAGCTGATTGAGGAATCGCCGCTGGAACTGATGGCCACGTACCACATGTTTACCACCCAGCCGGCTACCGCGCGCTCCAATCGGATTCACTTTGTCCTGAAGAAGCCGCAATAGAATAAGAGAGGATAGACGATGCTGCACCTGTTCAATGTGACATATCAATATCCGAGCGGCGAGGGCATTTTTCAGGCCACATTTACGGTACGGAACGGCGAGTTCGTTTTTTTGGTGGGACCATCGGGAGCCGGAAAGTCGACCCTGCTCCGNCTGATTCATCTGGAACTGCTGCCGCAGCAGGGACACATCGTGCTGGATTCGTTCAACACCCAGTACATACGGCCAAAGGATATTCCGCTGGTCCGACGAAAGGTTGGAGTAGTGTTTCAGGATTTCAAATTATTGCGTGACCGCAACGTGTACGAAAATGTGGCCTTTGCGCTTCTGGCAACGGGAACGCCGCGCCGGCGGGTGCGCAAGCGGGTGCTGGAAATTTTAAAGGAAGTAGGGCTGTCGCACAAACGGTTTAAGTATCCCGATGAGCTTTCCGGGGGAGAACAGCAGCGGGTGGCCATTGCCCGGGCCTTGGCCAACGAGCCTTATGTACTGCTGGCCGACGAACCCACCGGCAACCTTGACCAAGACACTGCGCTGGACATTCTCCGCCTGCTGGAGCGTATAAACGCCAGGGGCACGGCCATTTTAATGGCCACGCACAACCGGCGCCTGGCAGAGGTTCTGGGAAAACGGATAATCCGAATCGAAGGAGGAAGGATTCTGGTTTGAGCTGGCTGTATGCATTCACGGAGGCTGTATCGGGCCTGAGAAAGTCGCGCTTCTCCACCGCCATTTCGGTAACCATCACTGCCGTTTCTCTCTTTTTGCTGGGGCTGTTCTTGGTGGCGCTGCTCCAGGGCTGGCAGATTCTCCAGAATTTCAAGGGCCAGCTGGAGATGGAGGTATTTATTGAAGATTTTCCGTCCAGAGCGTTTGTGGATGCCCTGCGGTCCAACCTGGTGGAACAGCCGGAGGTAGAAAAGGTTGTTTTTGTTTCCAAAGAGGAGGCGCTGCGGCAGTTTACCGCCACGTTTGGCAGTGAGGCTGTGGAAGCGCTTGGAGAAAATCCATTGCCGGCCTCGTTTCGCATCAAAATCCGTCCGGATTACCGTGATGAAGCCAACATTCGCCGGCTGATGGAGCGCATCCGCCGCTGGCGCGGGGTGGACGACGTGGTCTACCGTTTTGATGTCCTGCAGGCTCTGGAACGCTACCTGCGTATAGGGGGATTGATTACCCTGGCTCTGGGTATGATCTTGCTGCTGGTTTCCGTTCTGTTGATTTCCAACACCATTCGGCTTTCTATTCTTGCGAAGCGGGATGAAATAGAGATCATGAGCCTGGTAGGTGCAACTCCGGCTTTCATCCGCCGTCCGTTTGTGATCGAGGGGATGATCCAGGGACTGGCAGGGGGGCTGCTCGCCTTTGCGGCGCTTTTTGTTCTGCTCCGCCTCGTAGGGCTGTTTTTTTCGGCCGTCCGTGTCGAAATTTTAGACGTAGGGCTGGCCCTTACGATTTGGGGTATTCTTTTGGGAGGAATCGGCAGCTGGATGGCAATTCAGAGAATTTTGCGCGGGCTGGTGAAGTAGCGCTAACTCATTAATTTTCAATGGAAAATGGGGGAACTCACTTGACAAATGCCAGAAAAATTATTAATTTAAGTCACGGTTTTTTCTGAGGGTGTGGATGTGGATTTTGGCAATTTCCCGGGAACCCGGAAAGGCGGTTGGCGTTATTTTGGTTGGATGGAAAATTCGCCGGAAGGCAGGTGATGGAGGATGATTCAGCTGACACCCAGAGAACAAACCATACTCAAACTGGTGGTGGAAGATTTCGTGGAGACGGCAACGCCGGTTAGCTCCAGAAGTCTGTGCAAGCGGCATAATCTTGCGTACAGCCCGGCGACGGTGCGAAATGTGATGATGGACCTTGAGGACAAAGGTCTTCTGGCCCAGCCTCACGTTTCAGCGGGCCGGATCCCCACCGATCTGGGCTACCGGCTCTACGTCGATTCGCTGATGCCGGTGGAGCGCCTGTCACGGTCCGAGCGGCGCCGGGTGCTGGAAAATCTGCGCAAGGTTTCCCGGAGCGTGGAACAAATTCTGCAAAAGGCTTCCCAGATTCTAGGTGAGATTTCCAATCAGCTGGGCATTGTCTTGCTACCGCGCTTTTATGAGGGGGTTTTCGACCGGCTGGAGCTGGTGCCCATCACCGAGAACCGGACCCTTTTGATCATCAAGATCCGTTCCGGGCTGGTGAAAACCATTATGCTGGAGCTGGATTTCGAAATATCCAGGGATACCTTGGAACAGACGGCCCGCATACTCAATGAACGGCTTCACGGGCTCACGCTGGGCGAGATCAAGCGGACCATTGAAGAGCGGCTCCGGACGGTTTCGGGCGGGCATCCCAGCCTTATTCAGTATTTCAAGACATCGGCCGACGATGTGTTCGACTTTGAAGATTGGGAGGATTATTATTACGGCGGAGCGCGAAACATTCTCCGTCAGCCGGAATTCAGCGATTCATCGCGGGCGGAAGAACTGATGAGTTTTCTGGAGAACAAGCGCAGCATCATCCAGTTTTTGGGACGTATGCCGGAGGACCGTCCCGTACGCGTGACAATTGGGCGGGAAAATCCGCCTAAAAGCCTCAAACGCTGTAGTGTGGTCACTTCGGAATATCACATTGGCGATGTGCACGGCGTAATTGGCATTATCGGTCCGACGCGGATGGATTACGCCCGCATGGTTTCCATTGTGAATTACATGTCGCGTGCCATTTCGGAAATTGTGACGAACTGAGACCGGGGAAGGAGGTTGAGACGGTATGGCCAGAAAGAAGATAGATCCGGCTGAAGAGGAGAAGAAAGCGGCAGAAGAGCACAGCGAGACTGCGGCGGGCGCGGCGGCGGAGTCCTCCGGGGAGAAACCGGAGGGGAGATCTCGGAAACGCCGCAGCAAGACCCGGGAACTGGAAGAAAAGGTTGCAGCGCTGGAGCGCGAGAAAGGGGAATTGATGGAAAAATATCTGCGCCTGGCCGCAGAGTTCGAGAATTTCAAGAAGCTGATGGCCAAGGAGATCGAAAACCGCATCCGGAGTGCCAACGAGGAGCTGATTGTGGACCTTCTGCCGGTTCTGGACAACCTGGAGCGGACGCTGGCAAGTGTGCCGGATTCGGAGGAAGTCCGGCCTTTTGCGCAGGGAGTGGAACTGATCTACCGGGAGATGAAAAAAGTTCTTGGGAAGTACGGGCTGGAGGAGATCGAATCGGTGGGAAAAGAATTCGATGTGGACCTGCACGAAGCACTGACGCTGGTGGAGGATAAAAATTATCCTTCCAATGTGGTGGTGCAGGAGCACCAGAAAGGCTACAAGCTGAACGGACGCGTCATCCGCCACGCCAAAGTCGCCGTCAATAAGTAATGCTGGCATGCGTGGGGCGTACGCCCCATTTTTCATTTCTACGGGAACATCCGCGTAAGAAACGGGCACCAAACAAGAGGGAAAGGATTTTTTTTGGCTTTTGAACCGATGACGGAGAAGGACTATTACGAAATTCTGGGTGTNAGCCGGGACGCATCACAGGAGGAGATCAAAAAGGCGTACCGGCGTCTGGCGCTGAAGTACCATCCGGACCGCAATCCGGGAGACAAAGAGGCGGAGGAAAAATTCAAGGAGGCGGCGGAAGCCTACGAGGTGCTGTCGGACCCGGAAAAACGGCGCATCTACGATCAGTACGGCCACGCAGGATTAAAAGGAGGGTTTGACCGCGGTTTTGCCGATTTTGACCTGACCGATGCTCTCCGCACATTTATGGAGGGCTTTGGAGATCTGGGAGACTTTTTTGGCTTCGGACGGCGCCGGTCCGAACGCGGCCCGGAACGCGGTAGCGATTTGCAAATCCGTATCTCCCTGACGCTGGAAGAGATCGCCACAGGCGTGGAGAAGAAAATCCGCGTAAAAAAGCTGGTTCCCTGTGACGAATGCGACGGGACCGGAATTGCGAAGGGTTACGGTGCGACCACATGCCCAACCTGCCACGGCAGCGGTGAGGTCCGCCAGGTATCGCGCTCTATTTTTGGCCAGTTTGTGAACATAACCACATGTCCGACGTGCCACGGCGAGGGACGGATCATTTCCAACCCGTGCCCGCGCTGCCACGGAGAAGGGCGGGTTCGGGGAGAATCCACCATTTCCATTAAGATTCCCGCAGGTGTCGCTACAGGAAATTACCTGACCATCCGTGGCGAAGGCAATTATGGCCCGCGTAACGGCCCACCCGGCGATCTGATTGTGGTCATCGAGGAGAAGGAACATCCCTACTTTGAGCGCCANGGGGAAGACATCTTGTACGATCTGCCGGTGGGNTTCTCGCAGCTGGTTCTGGGGGCNGAAGTGGAGGTACCCACACTGGATGGAAAGGTGAAATTCAGAATACCAGCAGGGACACAGTCCGGGAAGATCTTCCGGCTCAAAGGAAAAGGGATTCCAAGGCTGAATGCATATGGTAGAGGGGACCAGCTTGTCCGTGTGATGCTGTACACGCCGGAGAAGATTTCTGGAGAAGAGAGGAAACTGATCGAAAAGCTGGCGGAGTACGAGAAAAAGCACCTGGAGCGGCTCCGGCAAAAGGAGGGGAAGAAAAAGAAAGGATTTTTCCGACAATTCATCGGATGAAAGGGCCC
>MTOL01000158.1 GCA_002011685.1 Deferribacteres bacterium JdFR-76 | reverse complement strand
TACCGGTATCGCCAAATTTGAAATTACGAACCAGATTACAAATGTCCATCAGATTAAGGCAGGGGTTGAAGCAAAACGCCACCGCCTCTGGCTGCGCGAATTTGAAGTTGTTCCGGAACTGCCGGACCGGATTCCGCCCATCACTTCATACAACAATAATGAATATACTCATTATCCCGTGGAAGCTTCGGCTTACATACAGGATAAAATTGAGCTGGAATACATGATTGTCAATGTGGGACTGCGCTACGACTATTTCGACCCGGATGGCGAAATTCCCACCGATTTTTTGCGTCCGGATACCGGTCCGAAAAAGAAAGCAGCCTCTTCGTCACAGCTCAGCCCGCGACTCGGCATCGCCTATCCCATTACCGACAAAGGGGTAATTCACATTTCCTACGGCCATTTCTTCCAGATTCCGAATTTTCAGTACCTGTACACCAATCCGGAGTTCGATATATATCCTCTGCAGAGTACTCCTTCTCCACCGCCATACAGTGTTATTAACACGCTGGGAAATGCATCCCTGAAACCGCAAAAGACCGTGATCTACGAAATTGGCTTGCAGCAGCAGTTGGGTGAAGATTATGCCCTGAATGTGACGGTTTACTACAAAGATATCCGAAATTTGCTGGGTACGGAAGTGCGACAAAATCTGCAGGGGATCTTTTATGGCCGCTATATCAACCGTGATTACGGCAATGTGAAAGGCGTAACTTTCGCCGTGAAAAAACGCTACTCCCACGGGTTCAGCGCCAGTATCGATTATACCTTTCAGATTGCCAAAGGGAATGCTTCGGATCCAAACACTGTATTTCTGGACCGCCTGGCCGGGAAGGAAAGTACCAAACAAATGGTACCACTGGACTGGGATCGCCGGCATCAGATCAACTGCTCGGTAACCTACGGCCGTCCCGGTCAGTACGGAATCAGCGTAATTGGCCGGTTTGGTACCGGATTTCCCTATACGCCCACGTTTCAAAATATCCAAACGGCGGTGGAAAATAGCGCCCGCCGACCGAATGTCTATAACGTTGACCTTTATGCTTACAAAGACGTTAAGGTGGGACGCAAGACGCTATCTTTTTATCTTCGTGTGTTCAATCTGTTTGACCGCCTGAACGAACTGCAGGTTTTTACGGATACGGGGCGGGCCGGCTATTCCCTGGCGCCCATTTACACGGGTGGGCTGCGGCCGCAGGGAATCAATACGCTGGAACAGTATTATACCCGGCCCGATTTCTATAGCGCCCCGCGAGAAATTCAGGTGGGTATGTCTTTTGAATTTTAATGAACGGATAGAGGGAACCATGAAAAGAGGATGGATTTTTGGACTGGTGATTGCGCTCCTTCTGACTGAGTCCGGGATATCATTCGCCCAGCGCAAACCGGATCCCAACGTCGGCCATGTGTCGAACCGCCGCCAAGGGATCATGGACGGGAATCTGGTGCGTACCATTTTTATCAACTGGGGCGAAATTGCTCACTGGCCCGACAAGCCTTCAGGTGAATGGCCGAAAGGCTCCGGCCACCAGTATGTGGATGGAGTGGCGCTTATCGTGCAGGCGCGCACCATTGACAATAAAGGCAATGTGATCTATCCCATGGAAACCCAGTACCGCGAATTTGTGGATACGGGCCCCAATGGCGAACTCTGGGGCTGGGCGCCGCTGCCCGGCTATTTTAACCCGCACCAGGACAAACCGGCAATGAGCAATGATCCCAGTACCTGGCCGGAAGTTTGGCCCGATCGGCCTGAATGGGTAAACCCAAACGAGAAGCTGGACGGCATCGACAACGACAAAAACGGCCTGGTCGACGATCTGGTATACTGGAACGGTTTTTTTGGAAAAGGCAAACGCAACGCCGATCTGGAAACCTATTTTGTGTTCGATGACGATCCCGATGAGGAATGGGATTTTTACCCGGATCCAGATGACACCACCCGCCGCGGCCTGGGACTGGAAGTGGCTGCCCGCCTTTTTCAGTGGTCCCATGTGCTGGCCGACAATACCATTTTTGCCATCTATTTCATCACCAACGAAGGAAAGACCGACTACGACAGCACCTATTATGCCTTTTACATTGACTGGGGGATTGGTGGTACAGACGATTCTTCGGACGATGTGGGCGATTACAACAGTCTGCTGGATATCGCCTGGGCCTGGGATTTCGACGGGTTTGGAACGCCGGGCCGCTGGGGTCCCGTAGGTGTAGCCGGGTTTGCCTTTTTGGAAAGCCCGGGCATTGCCAACGACGCCAGGGATAACGACGAGGACGGGATTGTGGACGAGCGTCGCGATAGCGGACCCGGCGTTTTTCTTGATCAGTATCCGTACGGCATCGCGGACGTGGATGCCTACCGGAAATATTATGATCGGGAGCCCGGACCTCACTGGTCCGGCGATGAGGATGGCGACTGGAGAAGCTACGAGGACCTGAACGGAAATGGCCAGTGGGATCCGGGCGAACCTCTTCACGATGATGTGGGCAAAGATGGACTGGGCCCCTACGATCCCGGTTATCCCGGACCGGATGAAGGCGAAGCAGATGGTATGCCCACCGAAGGGGAACCAAACTTTGACTATCTTGATAAGGACGAATCGGACCAGATCGGTTTGACCGGATTTGAGATCTTTCCGGTGCACACGTACGAGCTGTGGAACGATGAGCAAAACTGGCATGTGTTCCGCAAATCACTCCCGCCTCGGGAGGGTCTGCGGGTGACAGCCAATCTGGGTATGTTTTTCTCATCCGGTCCCTTCCCGCTGCTGGCCGGACAGACCGAGAATTACTCCATGGCTCTGCTCTTTGCCCAGGATGCAGATGAGCTGGCGCGGACCAAAAAGACGGTTCAGCAAATTTACAATGCTGATTACCGCTTCGCTCAGCCGCCCGAAAAGCCGGTCCTTACGGCCATCCCCGGCGACGGAAAAGTGATTCTGATCTGGGACGACCGGGCCGAACGTTCCTGGGACCCCTTTCTTCAGGAGTTTGACTTCGAAGGATACCGGATTTACCGGAGTACGGAACCGGAATTTCTAGAAAGCCGGATAATTACCGATGCCTACGGCAGAAAAACCTTCCGCAAGCCTATCGCACAGTTCGATCTGGTCAACGGCATAAAAGGGTTGCATCCCATTGATGTATCCGGAATTAAGTTTGATCTGGGCAATGATACGGGGATCCGCCATACCTACATCGACACGGATGTACAGAATGGCCAGACATACTATTATGCTGTGGTTTCGTACGACCGCGGGTTTGTGGATACCACGGTCGCCGGAACCATTGAGGGGATCGCGCCGGCCGAATGTTCCAGCATTATCAAGAAGGACATTGCTGGGAATATCGAAACCGACATCAACACGGCAGTGGTAACGCCCAATCCCCCAGCGGTGGGCTATAGGGCGCCGGAACTGGCCGGTGATGTGGAACATATCGGGCCAAACGGCGGCCCCGGACCCGGTACCGGCAGCATCAAGGTCGAGTTTCTGGTGCCCGATTCGGTGAAGAATCAGAATACCTACGAGATCGTGTTCGAAGATACCAGTGATTTTCATTACCGGGGTACCGTCTGGTACCGGGTTTTTAATACCACCTACGAACCGGCTCAGGAGGTGGTCCCCAAAACGCCGCTGTACGAACGGACGGAAACACCGCTGTTCGACGGGCTGGTCGTACAGATTTTCAACGAGCCGCGCGTGAAGCTGAATCAGCGGGAAACCGGCTGGCTGGTGGGAAACAGCAACTACAAAGTATACGTGGATTTCGATCCGCGTTTTTCCAGCGATGTAAACCCGCTGTTTAATATTAACATCCCTTATCCGGCAGATTACGAGATTACTTTTTCAGATGAAATCGTGGACACGTCGGACAGCCGGATCGGCTTTCCGGCAACCCCCGTGAAATTTAAGGTGTGGAACGTGACCGAGGACAAACCAGCCCAGTTCCTGTTCCGCGATGTGGTCAAAGATCAGACCCTTACGCCGGATACAACCGAAGCCATCCTGCTATTTGTGGATAATCCTAGAAATTTGCTGAAGATTTCCACCACCTGGCGCATCTATTTTGAGACGGACACGCTGGCTGGTGAACCAAGACCTCCACAACCGGGCGACGTCTTCCGCGTTGCCACTTTCAAGCCCTTGCGGACAGGGGAGAAATTCCGCTTTACCGTACGCGGTGCGCAATTCGATCAGGAGCAGGCCAGGTCCCGCCTTTCTGATGTGTACGTGGTGCCAAATCCGTATGTGGTGACGGCTTCCTGGGAAGAGAAAAGCCCGTTCCGATTCGGTCGCGGCGAACGGCGCATCTGGTTCATGAATTTGCCGCCCAAGTGCACCATTCGTATTTACACCACCCGCGGGTACCTGGTGGATACCATCGTACACGACGCTCCGGAGACCAACGGAGCTGAGCCTTGGGATCTGATTTCCAAAGACGGCATGGACATCGCATACGGGATTTATATTTACCACATTGAAGCACCCGGTATCGGCGAAACCATTGGCAAATTTGCGGTAATCAAATGACACGGATGGTGGGCGAATAGAGGAGTTTAACCCATGAGGAAATATTGGGCTGCGCTTCTAATTTTGCTGTTTATGGTACCATCTGGCCAGGCCCAGCTTTTTCGGAATGTGACCAAAGTGGGCATTACGGCTGCCAGTTTTCTGGAGATTGGGGTTGGCGCCCGGGCCATCGGAATGGGTGGCGCCTTTGTGGGGACCGCCAGCGATGCCAGCGCCCTGTACTGGAATGTAGCCGGCATTGCCCGTCTGAATCAGCCCGAAGTGCTGCTGGTTCACACGAAATGGCTGGCAGATATGAAGTTTGATTTTGCCGGATTTGTGTTGCCACTGGGTTCGTTCGGGACGCTGGGCGGAAGCATTACGGCGCTCAGCATGGACGATATGATGGTTCGGACGGTGGAGCGGCCGCAGGGAACGGGGGAATTTTTCAGTGCCGGGGATCTGGCCATTGCCATCAGCTACGCCCGTAACCTGACGGACCGCTTCGCCATCGGCTTTACCGGAAAATACGTGCAGCAGAATATCTGGAAAGAGACGGCCCACGGATTTGCCCTGGATGTGGGAACTTATTTTGTAACCGGTTTCCACGGAATGCGCATCGGTGCAATGCTGTACAACTTCGGCACCGATATGCGGCTGCGCGGCAAGGATCTGCTGGTCTACCACGATGTGGACCCGAACAAGCTGGGGAATAACGACCGCATTTTTGCCAGTCTGGAAACCGACGCCTGGCCTATGCCGCTCATGTTTCAAATTGGGGTGGCCGGTGAGCTGGTACAAAACAGCACCCATCGCATCACGGCGGCCATCGACGCCATGCATCCCAGCGATAATACAGAAAGCCTGAATCTGGGAGCCGAATACGCGTTTCGCGAAATGTTCTTTTTGCGGTTCGGCTACCGGAATTTATTTTTGAAAGACTCCGAGGAAGGTTTTACGTTTGGGGCAGGCTTTACCCAGAGGTTCTTGGGAAATGTGCGTGTGCGGCTGGATTATGCATATGCCGATTTTGGCCGGCTGCTAAACACCCAGCGGATCAGTCTGGGAATTGCGTTTTGACAGGTAAGGTGGTTCAGAAGAAACGGCCGGTTTTGCGGGTGCCAGGCGGTTTGGGGACGGCAAGAACGGGGCTGCAGCCGGCCCTTCTTCTGACATGAAGAAGTTGCTAAGCCAGCCTGCGTGTTTGGGTTCCCAGCGCCTTCTTGTGCCGGGTGAAGTCAAAAAAATCAGGGAGGTTCGTTGTACTGCGGAAAGAACACTGGACGCCTCATAGGCGCCCTTTTTATTTGGC
>MTOL01000159.1 GCA_002011685.1 Deferribacteres bacterium JdFR-76 | reverse complement strand
GCGTTTGGCGATTCCGGAGGGGGGGCAAGTTAAAGAAGCGATTTCAGATCGNAGATACTTTTCGGCAATTGCAAGAATTTCGTCAGAAAGACATGTTATTAATTTTAGTGATACAAGTATCCTTCCTGACTTATTGAACTACCGTCCGGGCGAGCCAAAATATGATCGCGTATGGGTAATCAAAAACTTGCTGCCGATAGATAGTGATCTTCCTTATTTGCCCCCTATACGATATTTGCGTCCTTTTGTCATTTTGACTGTCTACGATCCGAATGATTCTTTACTGCAAAGGTGTGTAAGTTGGGCGAATCTGGCGAAGTGGATAGGGGAGGAATATTCCTCAGTTTGTGTGCCTGATTCGAACGTGTTATCTTTTGCGCATATATTGACCGATACCTGTCGTAGTTTGCGTGAAAAAATTGAAGCTATCGCGAAATTTGTACAAAGGAAAGTTCGATATGTTGCCATCGAGCTGGGAAAGGGAAAATATGTCCCCAGACCTCCTGGGACGGTCTTGAAGAGGCGGTACGGAGATTGCAAAGATAAAGCCATATTAATGGTTGCTTTGTTGCAGGCGATCGGTATTCGCTCTTTTCCAGTCTTATGCCATACCGAGTCGCCTATTTTGGCAAATGTTCCAACCATGGTTCAATTTAATCACTTGATCGTTGCTGTGGACACATGTCATGTTTCAGAAAATGGAAATGTGGATTGCCTGGTCTATTTTGACCCTACCAATTCCACCCTAAGATTTGGAGAAATACCAAATTATTTACAGGATAATTATGTCCTTCTGATCCGATCAAGGGGACCGTATTTGGTGAAAATTCCCCAGTTGCACAAAAAAGGGGATTTTGCCAAGTTTTTCATACAGGGCAATGTGGACAGTTCTGGCAGTGTTAACATAAGTATGCGCGCTATTTTTGGGATCACCTCTGATTTTGAATATTCAAAATATAAAAAGAGAAATCATAAGGGAGCTTGGAAATCATTTTTGAAACGTCGGTTTCCTAACAAAATTGTGAATCTTGATAGTCTGCAGTGGAAGGTTCATAGAGATAGCATTATTTATACCGTGAGATTTACGGTGAAATCATATGTCGAATGGATTGGAGATTTTGGTGTCTTTCAGATTCATCCATTTGCGGAGGAAAAAAGGGTTTATTCTGAAGACTATCCATCATTGCGGTCTTTTCCCTTTTATGTGGAAAGTGACCTTTTCGAAGAACACACCATTTGCTGGTCCCTGCCGAATGATTGGTTGGTTAATGTGAAACAGGATTCCATAGAAATATCCAGTTCTGCCAACTCGGTATCTTATAAGCTGTGGTCAAATGGCGCGAATATTTTTTTGAACCACACTTATAAAGAAGTTGCTGGAATTTTTGAGCCTGACGGTTATGGGCAATTCATTGAGTCAAAAAAAATAAATCAGGAAATAGGCAATAAGAAAGCGATTGTTCGCAAAAGCGGCAAAAAGTAATTGGCCATCGCTCATATATGGGGTGTTTGGAATAATTATTCGGATTCATCGAAAATTCATGGGGGTGGAAAATGAAAAATTTCGTTAACAGGGCTGCAGCTGCCGTTCTTTTCTATTTCCTATTTTCAAATGCTTATGGCATGCAAGATACCCTACAACATTCACAAAATTTGAGAGCAGTTGTAGTAAAATTAAAAAATCCTGATGCCATTTGTCTCTATAAGCGTGTTTTTCGAAACGACAAGGAGGGATATATTGTCCGCCATAAGAAGATAAAAATTTTGACGGAAAAAGCATATGAACTTGGTGATGTCACTCTTTTGTTTCGGGAAGATGAAAAATTGTTGGACATTTGGGCTCAGACGATAACGAAAAGCGGTGAGAAGATAAGATTAAAAAAAGAAGACTTTTTTATTAAGCGCATAATAGGGAAGAAAAAAGGGAAACGCTTATTTCAGTGCGCCTTCTCTTTCCCACAACTTGAGCCAGGTTGTACAATCGAATACTATACGAAGACCAAAATCAAAAAATACCGTGAAGTGGTCAGATCATGGGAATGGGAATATGTGGAAAATCTTTTTGTTGTGCAGGCGATTTACGAGTGGGAGATTTTACCTTCCAAGAAAAGAAAAGTAGTAGTTCAACAAGGATTTATGGAGCAAGAAGTTTTGTGTGAGCCTTTTTTTGTATGGAAGCCTGATAGTTTGAGGGGTGAAGTTACCAGAAAAGGAGATTTGTTACGTTTTAGAATTCAATCGATAGCTCCACAGCCCGAAGAGCCCTATTCACCACCAGGGGCAGTTGTACGACCTCATTTATTAATGGGTTATAGGTTGCCCGAAGAAACTTATGGGGAAGCTGGATATTGGGGAAATTACGCCGCAAAAGTTTTGAATGAGCTTCGGGAATTTCGAGGCGTAATGGTTCGTGGTGAAAGGCTTTTAAAAGAAAAGTTTGCAAACATCTTGGACCCCCGAGAACGTGCCCGCAGGATATATGAATGGTTCCGGAAAAACATTCCCTTTGTCTATTTTCTTACGCAAGAAAAAGATGAGTATTATTTCAATTTTACGGTTGATGATGTTTTGCGTCGCCGGTATGGCATCTATAATGAAATCTGCTATGCCCTGATCTGGATGCTAAGGGAAGCAGGCCTTAAAGCCTATCCTGTCATGGTGGTTGATAGGGACGAGGGGATTCTTGATAAAGATAGGGGGGCGGAGCAGTTCGATAGCTGGCTTGTACTCATTCTATTTAATGAGCAAAAAAACGGCGTGTTTTGTTATCCGGGCATGCCTTTTCTTGAGTTTGGAGAGCTTCCGTGGTATTGTCAAGGCATCAAGGGATTTGCTGTTCTGGACGGTGTATGGAAAATTGTAACTACTCCTATTTCTAGTCCGAAGAAAAATCGGATCATCAGAACGGCGTCTCTTGAACTTGATTCAACATTTAATCTAAGCGGAGAATTTGTTGAAAGCCGGTGGGGATCCTATGCTACTTCTATCCGTGCGCGTTACTGGTTGGAGGGAAATACAGATGAAGTGGCAAATATTGCTAAAGAAAAAATTGCCGAAGAGCTGATGGATGCGGAAATTGGGGAGCTTGAAATTAGCGGTCTGGATACAGTTGGTGTGCCAGTCCGGTTGAAAGCTTACGTATCTTTTAAAAAACCTGTTGATAAAATTGGCGATATGGCTTATCTACGCCCTTTAAGTTACTTGAAACAAAGTGAAAATCCGTTCAATAAAAGGACAAGGCGTTATCCAATAGTTTTCCCCTTTGCCAACGAAATAATTGAAACTATTGAAATAAAACCGCCGAAAGGTTGGATTGTGGAATCGGTACCATCCGATACTACGATAAAAAATATAGCCGGGTTATGTATGATTCGTTTCCACCGGACATTTGTGGGCGGTGTTAACATCCAGAGAGCGTTTACTGTGGTTAAACCATTTTGGAGGATTTCCAATTACCCCTCGATCAGGGAGCTGTTCAGGGCAAACGAAGAAATAAGTAAGATTCCCATAATTTTGCGGAAAATTGAGTAGAGGGATTTGTGAACCTTACATCGTGCTCCATTGTTCATTTAGTAATGCTTGCTGGATATCAACCGTTCAAAATTTTTTCGGAGCCGTTTCAAACATGGGAATTTGTTTAATGTTGGTCGTTGGTTATAAAGAACAGTGTTTCTTTCTTATCGGAAGCCTCAGAAAACCATGGTAGCAAGCAAGGCGAGTCGAAGTGCTTCTATATCATTATCATTTTATTTAGGAACACTTCATTTTTGCATTTTGCAGGCAATTTTCTGAATAATGGCATGTAATTACCTTTCGTAATCATTGCGGTCAGACAGGTAGTGAGACGTTTATTTAAATCATTTTTGCCCCATAACATCCATTAATGTGTTTTGAGAAACACTATCCTCCTTTTGCCACAAGAATGGGATGACGTCAACATTAAAGTGTGTCCAAACAACAACAGTGCGGTATTTATGTGTGTTCTTATGGAAACAGTTTGTTCTCGTGGGCGCACTAAGATGTCCTTAATTTTAAAGGTAATTTATTGACGACTTGAGGGGATATGATCGGCATGAAGATTGCAAAATTGACATAATGTTTGCCGCATTAAGGGTTTTCGNAACGAGCTTGAAATATGGATCTTGGAAATTTCCAAATTAGACGTTTTCGGTCTACTTTTTGGGTGAAGTTCTTATCTTGTCTGCTGTTATATGTTTTCTTGCCAAATGGTGTTTTAACTCAGGTAGCCGTTCAGGACTCCCTTGCACTGGTTGCCCTATACGACAGCACAGGGGGCCCCAACTGGAGGCGCAACGACAACTGGCTGCAGGGGCCGGCGCATACGTGGTATGGGGTGACGGTGAGCGGGGGGAGGGTTAGGCGGATTATACTGTCGAGCAATAACCTTACCGGGCATATTCCGCCTCAAATAGGTAACCTGAAGTATTTAGAACTTCTTCGTCTGTCTTTTAACCAGCTTACGGGGCCCATCCCTCCAGAGCTGGGTCATCTGGCGAATCTATGGGGGCTTGAACTTGAACATAATAACCTGACCGGTCCGATTCCGTCCGAACTCGCCAATCTCACGAAACTGACTCGGCTTTGGCTCTTCAACAACCAACTCAGCGGCGCCATTCCCTCCCAATTGGGACATCTTTCGAGCCTGAAGAGCCTGAATCTTTCATTCAACCGATTGACAGGTTCTATACCAGCGGAACTGGGCAATTTGACCAATCTTGAGTATCTAAACCTCTGTGGCAATCAATTCACTGGCCCCATTCCCTCTACTCTCGGCTTTCTGGTCAACCTTAAGGAGCTGTATCTGTTATCTAACAGATTGACTGGTCCTATTCCTTCGGAACTATGTCGGTTGAACAATTTAGTGTCCTTGCGTTTGGATAGAAATCAGTTGACAGGGACAATCCCACCAGAGTTCAGCAGGCTTAGTGCATTGAGGAGTTTACATGTGAATTATAACCAGCTCACAGGTTCGATTCCTCCCGAACTTGGCCAGCTGGATAGCTTGGTGGTGCTGGGCCTGGCTGGGAATCAACTAGAGGGCGCTGTCCCGCAAGAATTAGATGATTTGGACAGTATCAAGTCCATTTTTCTTCAAGAGAATCGTCTCGTAGAATTGCCGCAATTCCGGAATTTGAAAGGCCTTCGGTTCTTTGTCATTCAGAATAATCGCTTCACCTTTGAGGACATCGAGCCGAATATGGGCATTGCAGAAAGGTTCGTCTACGCTCCGCAGGCTGCCGTGGGGGTCGAAAAAGACACCTCTGTTTTCGTAGGGGATTCCCTTCGGCTGGAGATGCACGTTGGTGGCTGGCACAACGTGTACCAGTGGAAGAAAGACGGGGTTCCCATTCCGGGGGCAATGGACAGTGTGCTGGTCATACCGTCAGTTACCATGGACGACGCGGGAACTTACACCTGTGAAATTACGAATACTGTAGCCACTGAACTTACACTCTACAGCCGTCCCATTCATGTTCACGTCGTTCAACCTCAAGAGGTGAGGCTATATTTCGTTGGTGATACTCTGCAAACCAGAGGTCGGTCTTTTTGGTTTTCGGTATATGCCGGTACGGCTTCGGACCCCGTTGTTGGGCTGAGAGAGCTTCGCTTTGTGGTTCAGTACGATTCAGAATGGGTGAAGCTCACGGCGGTGGATAGCGTCCTCTTGGGATCCTGGTTACGGGGGAAATGCGAACTGACGGCGGAAGTGGATTCGCTGGCCCGCCGGCTTACGGTTTCCATCGCGGGAATTGGGGGGGGAGAGTGGGCGGACGGCTACGGGGAGGTGGCCCGGATGCAGTGGATCA
>MTOL01000100.1 GCA_002011685.1 Deferribacteres bacterium JdFR-76 | reverse complement strand
GCTGCTTTTCTGATCGTCCAGCTGATTATCTTTTCAGACCACTGGCAGGCGGCTTGGATTTTTTATACGGTGCCGGTGCAGAATTATGGCAAAATTTACCTCGGAGCGGCAAAAGCACTTTCCGTTTCTTACGCGGTGCCGCTGGCGGCCGTTCTGTTGCTTGCATTAAGCTGGAAAATTCCGTTCGCACACGCGCTGGGTATTGCTACCATTTCCATGGTAAAT
Source organism: Deferribacteres bacterium JdFR-76 (assembly GCA_002011685.1). Taxonomy (GTDB): domain Bacteria; phylum Zhuqueibacterota; class JdFR-76; order JdFR-76; family JdFR-76; genus JdFR-76. Next base: position 5,611 of record MTOL01000100.1, on the reverse strand, counting down.
TTTATCGCGCTCTTTTCCTTTCTGATGTGGTTCGTGCGGGACTTACCGCTCAGCCGCAAGCGGGAACGGGGGCAGGCCGCCTTTCAAACCATTGTATGGATTCTGCTGGTACCGGTTATGGCCCTTTTTGGGGCGCTGGAGTATTTTCTGTTCCGCTTTCCAAAATTTTTGCTGCCAGGATTGATTCTTTTGCTGCTTTTTGCGCTTTTGAATATCCGGATGACGGCCCGGGCCATTGACCGGAGAATCCGGAATAGGGAATTTGCTGTTTAGCGTTTCAAATGGAAACCGAAGCGGAGAATACCGATGGAAACAAAGCGCTTGCGCGATGTGAAGTCATTTCTGGTGATGGATGTTCTGGACCGTGCCAGCGAGTTGGAACGTCAGGGTCGGTCGATCATTCACCTAGAAATTGGGGAACCAGATTTTGACACGCCACTTGCCGTGTGCGAAGAAGGTATCCGCGCTATTCAGCAGGGTGAAACCCACTACACACACAGCCTGGGCATTTATGAACTTCGGGCCGCAGTGGCCGAGTGGTACCGCAAACATTACGGNGTAAAGNTTGCCCCGGAACAAGTACTGGTTACCATGGGNACGTCACCAGCCCTTTTGCTGGTTCTGTCTGTTTTGCTGGAGCCGGGCGATGAGATCATTCTGGCCGATCCCGGCTATGCGTGCTATCCCAATCACATCCGTTATCTGGGAGGAGTGCCCAGGTTTGTAAAGGTGTATGAGGAAGATGGTTTCCAGTTCCGGCCGGACGAAGTGAAGCGGTTACTGTCGCGCCGGACAAAGGCAATTCTTATCAATTCGCCGTCCAACCCGACCGGTACGCTGCTGCATCCGGAGGTAATGAAGGAACTGGCAGGGTTGGGGGTGCCCATTCTTTCCGATGAAATCTACCACGGCCTGGTGTACGGAGAAAAAGCACATTCTATTCTGGAATTTACAACACAAGCGTTTGTGCTCAACGGGTTCTCCAAACTGTTTGCTATGACCGGCTGGCGCTTGGGGTATGTGATTGCGCCGGAAGAATATATCCGGCCCATGCAAAAATTGCAGCAGAACTTTTTCATTTCACCCTCTTCATTTGCCCAGCGGGCTGCTGTGGCGGCGCTTACAAAAAATCATCCAGAGCTGGAGCGTATGATTGCCGAGTATGACCGCAGGCGAAAAGAAATGGTTCAACTATTGCGGGAAATTGGATTTGGCATTGCGGTGGAACCTACCGGTGCCTTCTACGTTTTCGCCAACGCCCGGCGATTTACAGACAATTCCCTTCAGTTTGCTTTTGAACTGCTCGAAAATGCGGGAGTAGCGGTGGCACCGGGAATTGACTTTGGCGAAAATGGAGAGGGATTTTTGCGTTTTTCCTATGCCAATTCGCTGGAAAATATTCGGGAAGGCTTGCGGCGTATCGCCCGCTATCTTGAACAGAAGGTGTAACGGAAAGACGGCTGGCGTTTTGCCGGTGTGTTTTCCTGAGGACATGGCAGGCACCCCAAACCGGTGAAGAGAGGGAATCGGCGATGGAAATCCGCCGGAGAACACGGCAGGATCTGGAGGAAATAGAGGCGAAAATCCTGGCTCCGTACGGACTGCCCAGCGCCGGGCAGAACGAAACCCGTTTGCACGCGGAAGAAGAGCATCCATACCGCACCAATTTTCAGCGGGACCGAGACCGGATCATTCACTCCCGTGCTTTCCGGCGCCTGAAACATAAACGCCAAGTATTCCTTGTGACCACCGGCGACCACTACCGGACGCGTCTTACCCACACGCTGGAGGTGGTGCAGCTTTCGCGGACGATTGCCCGAACACTGGGGGTCAATGAGGACCTCACCGAGGCCATCGCCCTCGGCCACGACCTGGGCCATACTCCTTTTGGCCATGTGGGTGAAGTGGTTTTGCATAGAATTTTGAGCGGCAGCGACCCGCTGGAAGGTGATCTGGATGCGGGGAATTTCGGCGGCTTCAAGCACAATTATCAGAGCGTCCGGGTCGTAGATTTTCTGGAAAAGAAGTACGAATTTGACGGACTAAACCTCACAAGAGTGGTCCGGGAAGGGATCCTGAAACACACCCGGCTGGTGCCGCAAAAAATCCTCTATCCGGGAATGGATGCGGATGATCTTTCACTGCACTCTCCACACGCATCCACCGTGGAAGGGCAGATCGTGGCCATTTGCGACGAAATTGCCCAACGGACTCACGATCTGGAAGACGGCTTGCGGGCCGGGTTCGTCAGTGTGGACGACGTGCGGAAACTACCTATTGTACAGCTGGCCGAAGAACGCCTTGCTTTTACGCGCATTCCTGGAGAACTGGACTTTACCTATTCAATCCGGCTTATCAAGAAACTGATCCACCTGCTGGTTACCGATGTTATTGAGCATTCCCTGAAACTGATCCGGCAGTACTGGGACCGGCACGGGCGCTTTTATCCCTTTACCGAGCGGGTGGTCTGGTTCAGCGAGGAAATGGACCCGCTGCAGGCGGAACTGGATGCCTTCATCATGAAACGCATCATCCGCCGCCCCGGCGTGGACTGGGCAGATGAAATGGCCGTTTACGTGATTCGCGGACTTTTCCGTGCCTACCTGAAGAACCCGCACGAGATGCGGAGCTTTCCAGCCCATGAGTTCTTCTCCCGCTATTCGGCTCCTCCGCCCAGAAAGGAGGAAACGCCGCGCTTAAGTACAGATTCGGCTCAGCTCGTCCGCCTTATCGCCGATTATATCGCCGGGATGACGGATCATTTTGCCATGAAAGAATTTGAACGCCTGGTTGGAGCCTGAGCAACCCGGGTTTTTTCATTTCCTGCACCGTAGGAAGACACCGATACCGGAAGACCTTCTCTTCTTTTCTGAGAAAAACTGTTTGGAGGCAGGAATTGTTTTTTTGGTGAGGAAGCTTGAGCCAAATTCCCGGATGTTTTTTCGAATGGATCCTGGAGAAGGAAAGGCAGCAGGGGAAAAACAGAGAAGTTCCGGGGTGTAGAAGGGAGGAATACTGGAAAGGAGTGTTGAAATGATCATCAGTGCCGATCTGCACGTTTTTTTGGATTCAGACAGTTCGGTTCGAAAAAGTGGAAAAATTCTGGCAGTCTATGAAAAGAGCAAATTTTGTTGAAGCGAAAAATCGGACCGTTTATATTAACAACGGCAAATGCGGAATACCGAAACAGAGTTGGGCCGGCAGCAGCAACGATCGGAACTGGACCGGAGGCGGAAATGGAAAGGAAAGAAGCAATTGTTCTTTTCTATGGCAATCTCCCGGTAAACTCCTCTTTTTTCCTCTGCCATTCGTTGAATATTTCTACTGTAAACGTTTTCCGCGGCAGGAACGATAATGGAATAGGTATGCATTTTGTGTTGAACTGGAGAAAGGGATAGGTTGACCCATGGCAGAAAAGAAGAAACCGGCAGGTACAACGTTCCGGATGGATGTCCAGCAGCTGGACCGTCTGATCCGATTGCTGCAGGAGAAGGGATACGAAACTCACGGTCCCGTTGCCCGCGATGGAGTCATCATGTACGACCGCATTGCAGGTACGGGCGATCTCCCGTCCGGTTATGTGGATGAACAGGATCGGGGACGCTACCGCCTTTTAAAAACAGACAGCGATGCACTTTTTGGATTTGTAGTCGGATTGCATGCTTGGAAAAAATATCTTTTTCCGCCGGAGCTGAAACTCTGGCAGGCCGAACGCAACGGCCATGGTTTTGTTTCCAATGGCGATGTTCCCACGCCCCGCAATCTGGCGCTTATTGGTGTGCGGTCCTGTGAGCTCCATGCCATTGCCATACAGGATCGCATTTTTACGGGCGGCGATTATATCGATCCTTTTTATGCTGCCCAGAGAAAGAAACTGTTTCTGGTTGCCGTGAATTGTTCGGCTCCGGGAAAAAACTGTTTTTGTGCCTCTATGGGGACCGGTCCGCAGGCAACATCCGGATTTGATGTATGTCTGACGGAAATTGTAGAAGACGCCGGCCATTATTTTGTTGTACAGGCGGGCAGCCGAAAAGGGCAAAAGATGCTGGAAGATCTGCAATTACCAGAAGCAGCGGAAAGTGAGCAGAAGGCCGCCATAGCATGCCTGGAAAATGCGGTCCGGAAGTTCAGGAAAGTGCTGGATACCGAAGGGCTGCAACGGAAGATTTACGAGCGGTTCGAACACCCGCACTGGGAAGAAGTTGCCAAACGCTGCCTTGCTTGCGGCAACTGCACCATGGTGTGTCCCACCTGTTTCTGCACCACGGTGGAAGATGTCACAGATCTTTCCGGTAACGTGGCCCAGCGGATTCGCAAGTGGGATAGCTGCTTTAATCTGGAACATTCCTACATTCATGGTGGCAGCGTCCGGGAATCCACGGCTTCTCGTTACCGCCANTGGCTGACCCATAAATTTGCCACCTGGGTGGATCAGTTTGGTACCATGGGGTGTGTGGGCTGCGGGCGCTGCATCACCTGGTGTCCCGTAGGAATCGATGTAACTCAGGAAATTAAGAAACTGACAAAAGAGCAAGAAAGAGTGAAGACCGTGACACCAGTGGAGGAGAGTTAAGCTATGGATTCTTTGGATCGGATTTTGGCTGAGCACCCCTTTTTTGCGGGGATGAAGCCGGAGATGCTGGCCTTCATAGCGGGATGTGCCAGCAACGTGCGGTTTGAGGCAGGCGAATATATTTTTCGTGAGGGAGAACCAGCGGAGAAGTTTTACGTAATCCGCTATGGCCATGTGGCCCTGGAGATGCACCGGCCAGAGAAAGGACCCATTATTATTGAAACCATTTCCAGCGGTGAAGTCCTGGGGTGGTCCTGGCTGGTGTCGCCCTTTGTCTGGCATTTTGACGCACGGGCCATTGACAATACCCGTGCCATTGCCATTGATGGGCAATGCTTGCGCCAAAAGTGTGAAGAGGATCATGATCTGGGGTATGAAATTTACAAGCGCATCGCCATGCTGATGGAATCGCGGTTGCAGTCAACCAGGTTGCAGTTAATGGACGTATATGGGCAGTGAGATGAAAACACAGACAGCTACCCGAACAGCCGATGCGCGGAATCCGATGGTTCCGCTGGAATTTGAAGTAGGCCGGGTTTCTCGAGAAACCCACGATACGTTTACCCTGTTTCTTAATCCGGTAAACGGGCTAGAACGCTTTACTTTTCAGCCCGGGCAGTTCAACATGATTTACATTTACGGTGTGGGGGAAGTACCCATTTCCATTAGCGGAAATCCGCATAAACCGGAGGTGCTGGTTCACACTACCCGCGCCGTGGGAACGGTAACGCGCGCAATGCAGCAGTTGAAGCGCGGCGACCGGGTAGGCATCCGCGGGCCGTTTGGTGCGGCCTGGCCGGTGGATGTGGCAGAAGGACGCGACGTGGTGTTTGTGGCCGGCGGAATTGGCCTGGCACCGCTGCGTCCGGCCATCTATCATGTGCTAGCCAACCGTAATCGTTTCGGCCGGATTGTGCTGCTCTACGGTGCCAGAACTCCGGAAGACATCCTCTACCGAAAAGAGCTGGAGAAGTGGCGTGCCCGGTTCGACCTGGAGGTCCATGTTACCGTGGACCGTGCCACACTGGACTGGCGGGG
>MTOL01000465.1 GCA_002011685.1 Deferribacteres bacterium JdFR-76 | reverse complement strand
GGCTGGATCGCTGGGGGATCGGCTCAGTTTCTGCTGGTAAAAATAGAATTTTTTCCGGAAGAATTTTTCGATGAGAAAGAGTTTTGATCGGGCAATCTGCCGTGCCTTCGGGTAGGGGGATTCGCTCAGGCGGCGGAGCCGTTTCAGGTGTTCGGGATGCAGCGTCGCTTTAAGGTGGCGGGCGCCTTCTGCCAGCAGGCGGTCGCTCCGCTCCATCAGGCTGTATTCTATGGGCTGGAGCAGGTATTCCTCCGGGATGAGCGAAGCTTCCGCCCGTGCGGTCTCCGGTTTTGTCCGTTCCCTATTCACTGGAGATCTTGGGATTGGTTTCGATGTCTTTTCTGGTTTTCCACACCAGCATCTCTTCCACAACTCTGTGCAGATGCAGGGAATCTTTGCACTCTTTGATCATATCCATTGGTTTCTGGGTGCGCCGGTCCATAAAGCTGAATCCGAACCGGCATGCCAGGGTGGAAGAGCTGCCCAGCTCCAGATGAAGTGTCAGTTTCAGCCGTTCCATGACACAGGCCAAGCCTTTAAAATGCGTATGGGGCAGAATGATCCAGTACATTCCGGGCCGCTCCGCCGAGAAGACGGGATCGATTTCGCGCAGGTTGCGGCGGCACGTGTTTTTTAGCCGTTCCCGCAGTTCTTTTGAAAGTTCTGCGGAGCTGCCATCTGGCTGTTCCACAGAGACCAGCAGGAGGCACAGAGGCAATCGGTTCCGCTTGGCCCGTTTGAATTCCAGTGCAAAAGCGCGGAGGAACTGCTGGGGCTCCGGTAAAATCTTGGCCTCCTGCCGTTTCAGTTCCTGAATGAGCTGCTGGTGGCTGCGGCCAATTCCCGCAATTTTTCCAGCAATCTGCGCCAGAATGCGGGCTTTGTGGACCGTTTCGCGGTTCAGGTTAAAGAGGGGAATTTGATCCAGAACCAGAATTCCAAAAAAATCCTCCTTCTCCACCACCGGACAGTAGATGAAACCCTTGTAGGCGGATTTTTGCCAGATACGGTGCAGAACTTCGTTGTGCAATATTTCCTTCAGGGTCAGTACACTTCTGGATTGCACCAGAAGCTGGAACAGTTTATCCGGAAGGATTTCATTACGGGGGGGAAGGAACCCTCTGGAAGCTGTGTAGCGGACAGCCAGCTGGAAGTTGCCGCTTCCTTTCCGGTACTGGAAGAAGTAGGCCACTCTGGCAGCGGTGATTTTTGCTGCATGTTCCGTTAGGCCGTGGAAAAGCTCGATCGGGTTCAGGGTCAAAAGGGCTTCCACCGCTTCTGCCAGGCGGAGGAAATCGTTTTCCGAGAAAAGGATTCGCTTCTTCAGCCGTTCGTTTTGTTCTTTTAATTGTTCCACCAGCGGTTTTTGCTGATGCGTCCCGCTTTTCCGCGCCGATCGGCTTTCTTCCTCCTTCTTTTTGAAAGCAAAGATGGAAAGAAACAATACCGCTGCCCCCATCACGCTGGAGAGCTCCAGGCGCAGGAAGAAAAACAGGGCGAGCAAGCCGAAAAGCCGGGATGTGCGGAAACGTTTTTCGCTGGTGATGAGAATAAAAAGGTAAAAAAGCAACAGCAGATAGGGAACATAACTTTCGGGATTTGGCTCAATGGCGATGTAGAGGACACTTTTCATGAACGACCCGCTTTATGTGTGATCTTCTGACAGGGAAAGAGGCGACCCGTTGCCTCCCTGATCCTGCACGGGTTCGGTCAGCCGGGCGTCGGATTCCTGAACGTGGATGAGCTGGTCGATTTCCGTTACAGCCAGAATTTTGCGGATAGCGTAATTGACCTGCACCAGGTAAAGTCTGCGCCGGTTTTCTTCCATTTTCTTGCTGAGATACAGAAGGGCCGCCAACCCTTTCCCGTTAATTGTCCGCACACTTTCGAAATTGATCACCACATCTTCCAGAGGTTTTCTTTCTTCCTGGACCAGCTGGACCAGATCCCGGCCGGTGTCTTCCGTAAAGGAAGAGATATCTTTCAGCTCCACGTAAAGCCTGCCATTGCGGTGGCGGCTGGTTATCCAGCCACGCTCCGGTGTTTCTCCAAAAAGTGTGTTCAGCGCATCCATCTTTTGTGTTTCCCTCCCTTTGCATGTACACCTATTTATCGGCCTTTCTGCCAAAAAGCTGAAGGCAGCCGCTGCAGGTGCGGCCCTTGCAGTGCAATAGCAATCTTAGAAGAATCAGGGGGTTATGTCGTTCCGGGCTGGAAAAAATCGGAGCTGCCGCCAGGTTTGCATTGTCCGGATGCGGAATTGGCACTATGGCAGCCGGGGTACCCGCACGCGGGGAAGGAATGATTTGACAATGTGAATCCGATCCGTTACATTTTTGCAATGTACATAAGACCGGAATTGCTGGAATAAGCCGGCCGCCGTTCCGGTTGTTCATAAGGAAGCGTAATGACAGCAGTTCGGAGGATTTTCGATGTATCCAATACTTTTCGAAATTGGTCCATTCCGGGTTGGAAGCTACGGTGTGATGATGGCCGNTGCCTTTCTCGTAACCGGTTGGCTGGTGGCCAGGGAGTTCCGGCGCAAAAATATCCCGGCAGACTGGGCCTATTCCATTGTGATCTGGGCAGCCATTGGTGGAATTGTCGGGGCGCGGCTTTACTTCATACTGGAACACTGGGGCGAGTTTGTCCGGAATCCTGTGGCTATGATTTTTACGGGGAGCGGTTTGACCTGGTTTGGCGGGCTTATTGGGGGGATTGCAGCGGTCATCTGGCGCGCGGCCCGCTTTCCGGCACGAACCGTGCTGATGCTGGATCTGATTGCGCCCGTGGTGCTTCTGGGGTACGGCATCGGTCGGATCGGCTGCTTTCTAGCAGGGGATGGTGACTACGGTCCACCGTCCGATTTGCCCTGGGCCATGGCCTTTCCCAACGGTCTGGTCCCGACGGATGTGCCCGTGCACCCAACTCCGCTCTATGAAACACTTCTTTCGTGGCTTCTATTTGCCATTTTATGGCACTGGCGCAAAAAGCCACATCCGCCCGGACTGATGATCAGCGGCATGCTGGTGTTTTACGGGCTGGAGCGCTTTATTACCGAATTCTGGCGGCTTACGCCCAAATTTGCCGGCTGGATGACCTGGCCGCAGTTTCTCAGCTTGATTTCTATCGCAATTGGACTGGCCCTCGCGGCCTACTTTTACCGTTCATATCCGGACGAAAGGGTTCAGTAGAATTCGGATCGTAGAAAAAAGAGGTGCTCGATGCGTGTGGAACTCATTCATCCTGTGGTTGTTCATTTTGCCATCGGTCTGTTGCTGGTGGCAGTGGTACTGGACGCAATCGGCTGGCTGAGCCGGAAATTGATCTTCCATTCCGCTGCTTGGGTGAACCTGCTGGCAGGCGGGGTATCAGCCCTGTTTGCTGTGGTGACGGGCGTTCTGGCCGAGGAAGCCGCTCCTGAAACGGAAGCAATCCACGGCATCGTTGAGCGGCACGAGCTGGTTGGCTTTGCCGTTCTGGCCCTGGCCGCCGGGCTGATCCTGTGGCGGTTTTTGCTCCGGGGAGGGGTTCCAGGCCGTTTTCGCATTTTTTATATGGTGGCCAGCGCCGTTCTGGCAGCTCTGCTGGTCTACGGCGGTTATTTGGGGGGAGAACTGGTCTACCGCCACGGCGTGGGGGTGAAGGCAAAGCCCTCCCCTGTGCTGCAACTGGAAGAGGAGGAGGATGAGCCTGGAGAGCATGGCTGATAGCGCATCCGTACAAAGCCATTTGATCCGGTGGTTTTTAATTCACAGTTTTGCTGGGAATATGGCAGCCGGGTGAACGCGGAAACGATGGCGAAAGCACCGAAGAAAGAACCGGTCGGGAAAGAGGGGCCTCAGGTAATTCTTTATGAAAAACCCGACTGTCCGCTGTGCGAGGAAGCGGGAGAATTGCTCCGTGAGCTGCAGGAAGAATTCACATTTGAACTGAAACGCCGCTCCATTTCCGGCGATCCGCTTCTCTGGGCCCGTTACCGGGACGTCATTCCGGTCATTTTGGTTGACGGCAAAGAAGTTTGCCGGGGGGTCGTTTCGCTGGAGACACTTGAAAGGGCCCTGCGCCGGGCGCAAAGAACCTACCGTTTGAGCGCCTTCGTCCGCAAAATTTTTGCTCGCAAGGGCTGGCGGTAGGGTTGGCCCGAGACGGGAATCTGCTTTTCCTTGAAGAGGGAACGGGAATCCTTTTGTGCGGGGGGTGATGACTGGTGGAAGGTGAATCGCTTTTGGCCGGAAAAAAAGCGCAAAAGCGGGATCTTCTTGATGAGATTTTACGTATCATATAATGCATTGTTTTTACTGCAGATGGAGGAAATCGATCAGGTCGGGCCGTTAACGAACAACGGGTATTCGGCTTAACAGGGAGGGCATAAGGGGATGGGCAAAGATAGGCGGTTTGTGGGTCTGGATCTTGGGTCGGCCTTTGTTCATCTGGTTGTGGTGGATGGTGAAGGGGCCGTTTGTTTTTCGGATTCTGCCGAACACTCGGGGAAAATTGCGGAATCTGTGTTTTTACTTCTGGAGAGAGCGGGATTGGATTTCCTGCACGGAATGTATCTAAACCTCCGGGCGGTGCGCTATTTTGGCGAGGAAAAATGGGCCGATGAACAGGTTGCTCTGCTGGAGGCAGTTCGCANAAGCGTTCCGGGAGCCCGGGGCATCCTTCATATGGGAGCAGAAAAGTTCCGCCTCCTGGTGCTGGACGAGGAAGGAAATTACCGAAAATCGTTTGCCAATTCCGGCTGTGCGTCGGGGACGGGATCGTTTCTGGACCAGCAGGCACGGCGTTTGGGATTGAACGGTGCGGAAGAATTGGGCAGCCGGGCCTTTGCCTTTCGCGGGGAAGCTCCGCGGATTGCTACACGCTGTGCGGTTTTTGCCAAAACGGATCTCATTCATGCTCAGCAAAAGGGCTATTCGCTGGATGCCATTTGTGCGGGACTGTGTCAGGGAGTGGCCCGGAATATTCTGGATGTGGTTGCGAAAGAGGGGGCTTTGCCCTCTCCGCTGGTCGTCAGCGGAGGTGTAGCACGGAACAGCGCGGTGGTCCGGGAGCTTCGACGGGCGGGAAGTGACGTTCGCGTTTTTCCGCGCCCGCAGCAAGCGGTGGCCCTGGGGCTGGCCTATCTGGCGGCGGAAAAGATGGCAAACGGTCAGCCTGTTTCGCTGCACACGCTCCGGAAACGCTGGAAAGCCCAGTCACAGAAAAAATCCTATTACTACCGGCCGTTGAGCGAAATCCCTTACCGTAAAGAGTCCTTGCCTTTCTATCAGTCCGTTCAGATCGGCGGGGTGGAGGCAGAACTGTACCGGCCGCTGGAGGCGGGGAAACGGTACGGAGTTTACTTTGGGCTGGATATCGGGTCCACCAGTACGAAAGCGGCGCTGATGGACGAGCGGGAGCAAGTGCTGGTGGGACTTTACACCCGTACGCAGGGCCAGCCCATCCAGGCCGTTCAGCGCCTTTTGCGGGCCGTGCGGAAACTGGAACAGGATTACGGCTGCCGTTTTGAATACCTGGCCTGCGGTACCACCGGCTCTGGCCGCCGGTTCATTCAGAAGGTGCTGAATGCCGATTTGGCGGTGGATGAAATCACGGCTCACGCCCGGGCCGCTTATCAGCTCCGTCCGGATGTGGATACAATCCTGGAAATCGGCGGACAGGATTCCAAATTTACTGTGGTTCGCAATGGCCGGGTGGTCTTTTCGGTAATGAACTATGTCTGTGCGGCAGGAACGGGCAGTTTTCTGGAGGAGCAGGCTCAGAGGCTGGGTGTTTCCCTGGTCGAGTATTCTGCCCTGGCGGAGAAGGCATCTGCACCGCTCACCAGTGACCGATGTACAGTTTTTAT
>MTOL01000407.1 GCA_002011685.1 Deferribacteres bacterium JdFR-76 | reverse complement strand
AAACCTGCCATACCGGCAGGACCGTTCAAATCTGGATCTGCGGTTTAAGCGGAACGTAATCCGTCATCAGATTCTTCCTCTGCTGAAAAAGGAAGTAAACACAAAGGCAGAACAACATTTGAACCAGCTGGCAGAAATTCTGCGAGAGGGGGAGGAATTCCTGCACAAAAGCGCGGAAGAAGCGTTCGAGGCGGCGGTCAAGCAAAAGAATGAAAGGAAAATAATCCTTGAATTTGAAAGCTTTTGCAGCTATTATTCAATATTACAAAAATATATTCTGTTTCTGGCGGTGAATTTTATACACGAAAACGCAGACATACTTGATTATCCGGCATTTAAACAGGCCCTTCGGGTTATCCATCAAGGTCGCCTAGGAAAATTTGTTGACATTGGCGAAAGGGTGCAAATCGGGATCGATCATTCGGGTATTGTCATCCGCCGCAAGAAGGACATTCCCGCCGAGACGGTTTCTTTCGCAATTGGTGACCTGGTGAAACTACCTGGCCTGCATGCCTATCTGATTTCTGAATATGTTGACAGAAAGGATGCGGTGTTTACTCCAGATCCGTTTACTGAACTTATTGATGCACAGAAAATTTCCGGGAACATTCTCACAATCCGCAGGGTGCGCAAAGGGGACCGATTTCAACCGCTTGGAATGGCCGAAATGAAGAAAGTGTCCGATTTTTTCATCGACGAAAAAGTGCCGCTACACGAGCGGTGGAACACACTGGTTGTGGAAAATGCGGGCCGGATTGTCTGGCTCATTGGAAGACGGCTGGATGAACGGTTTCGGGTTCAGCCAGAAACGGGGAAATGTGTCAAGTTTCAAGTGATCTGGACGGAGGAACATGAGTTATCTGAGTCTAAAACAGGAAGTTGAGCGATCTGGCAAATATCCGGTGTTGCTATCGGAGGAGGATATTCGCAGACGCATCAAAGAACTGGCCCAGCAAATTTCCCGGGATTATGAGGGGAAGTGTCCGGTTTTCATCGGTGTGCTAAACGGCAGTTTCATCTTCATGGCTGATCTGATCCGCGAACTGGATATCGACTGCGAAGTGGATTTTTTCAAAATCTCCAGTTATGGCGATGCGATGGAGTCCTCCGGAACGGTCCGTCTCAAGAAAGATATTGACTGTGATCTGGAAGACCGCGATGTGATTGTGGTGGAAGATATTGTGGATTCCGGATTATCGGTCCGCTTTATCGATGAATACATCCGGGCACGCAAGCCGCGGTCTCTGAAGATTGTATCACTTCTGGTGAAATGGGACAATGCCATGCCCAACCGCCAGATCGATTATGTTGGATTTTCGATTCCAAAGGAGTTTGTCATCGGCTATGGTTTGGATTATAAACAGAGATTGAGAAATCTCAAGGGTATTTATATAATGAAAGACCAGGAAGCATCGGAATAAGCAATGGCCAGACGAAAAGAAGAAAAACAGAAGACTTTCCGCAAAGATCCGGGCGAGGATCCGCGCAAGGATGATAATTTTCAGTGGAAACGTGCCTCGCGTTCCTTGATGATCTGGATTTTGATCATTCTTGGATCGGTGCTGTTTGCCAATGCGTTTGGAAATCTGGGGGGAAAAGGCGAACGGGAGATCAGTTACACACAATACCGGAAATTTCTGGAGGCCGGCAAAATCCAACGGGCCATTATTGAAGAGGATGTTCTTCACGGTGAGCTGAAGTATGAGGATGCCATCCAGATCGGCAATAANGTTCTGAAGGTCAAGCGATTCCGCGTGACATTACCTTTTATTGAGAACTGGATGCTGGAGGAGTGGGATCGGCTGGGGATTCAGTACGATTTTCGCCGGAAATCGCTGGACTGGTTTGGGTACTTTTTAAATCTCCTCCCGTGGATTCTTATTGTGGTGGTGTGGGTGTTTTTCCTCCGCCGGATGCAAGCGGGAAGTACGAAAGGAATTTTCTCTTTTGGAAAAAGCCGTGCCAAACTGCTTATCGAAGATAAGCCCAAGGTCACGTTTGACGACGTTGCCGGTGTGGATGAGGCCAAAGAGGAACTCCGGGAACTGGTTGACTTTCTTAAAGCGCCAGAGAAATATCAGCGCCTTGGCGGGCGTATTCCCAAAGGAGCGCTTCTTCTGGGTCCGCCCGGAACCGGGAAAACGCTTCTGGCCAAAGCCGTGGCTGGCGAAGCGGGAGTGCCGTTTTTTAGCATCAGCGGTGCGGATTTTGTGGAGATGTTTGTTGGCGTGGGCGCTTCCCGCGTACGCGATCTTTTTGAACAGGGAAAAAAGAACGCACCCTGTATTATTTTCATCGATGAGATTGATGCCGTGGGGCGGCACCGCGGGGCAGGGCTGGGGGGTGGCCACGACGAGCGTGAGCAGACCTTGAACCAGCTGCTGGTGGAAATGGATGGATTTGATACCAAAGATGGCATTATTCTTCTGGCTGCCACCAACCGACCGGATGTGCTGGATCAGGCCTTGCTGCGTCCCGGTCGGTTCGACCGTCAGATTGTGGTGGACCGCCCGGATGTGCGCGGCCGAGAGGGAATTCTGAAAGTTCACACGCGCAAAGTTCCGCTGGGCAAGGACGTGGATCTCAGCATTCTGGCGAAAGGCACTCCTGGATTTTCCGGAGCGGATCTGGCCAATATGGTGAATGAGGCGGCTCTGTTGGCAGCCCGGAAAAACAAAAAGTATGTGGAAATGGAAGACTTTGAAGAGGCCAAGGACAAGGTGATTATGGGCGTGGAGCGCCGGAGCCTGCTAATTAGTGAAGAAGAGAAACGCAACACCGCTTACCATGAATCGGGGCATGTACTGGTGGCCAAACTTCTGCCCGGAGCTGATCCCGTGCACAAGGTGACCATTATTCCGCGTGGCCGCGCACTTGGGGTAACCTCTTACCTACCTATCGATGAACGCCATAATTACTCCAAAACCTACCTGGAAAACTTGCTGTGTCACCTGTTAGGGGGACGAGCTGCCGAAAAACTGGTCCTGAATGAGTTGACGACCGGAGCGGGCAACGATCTGGAGAGAGCCACGGAGATTGCCAGAAAAATGGTTTGTGAATGGGGCATGAGTGAAAAGCTGGGGCCGCTTACTTTTGGCAAAAAAGATGAGGAAATATTCCTGGGCCGGGAAATTGCTCGGGCCAAAAATTACAGCGAACGGACCGCCCAACTTATCGACGAAGAAATTTCCCGTATTGTACGCGAAGCGGCCGAGCGTGCAGAGAAACTTCTAAGCGAAAATATCGACAAGCTCCACCGCCTGGCTGAAGCTCTGCTGGAATACGAGATTTTGGATGGTGAGGAGATCGATAAGGTGCTCCGGGGCGAACCGCTGAATAAAAAATCAAAGCGGAAGCAGACAGCCTCAGCCCGCAAGCGAACTTCCAGACGCAAGAAGACAACCGGAGAGGACGGAGAAGATTCATCTGGCGGTTCCCGATCGGTTGCTGCCGCATCCAAATAACTTTTCAGGGGGACGATCTCTGGCAGATCCTGCCGTCGCGGAGAACAGGCAGGGGACAAAAAACTCTTCACACCGTTGGTAAGAAAATCGGGGGCGGTATGTCCGTGTGGGAATTTCTTTCGGGTGATGTGCCCGGCGGGGCTGCGCTACTTATTGGGGTTCTACTGGGGATCTGGATAACCGGGTGGTTGATATACCGGATGTCTCCCTTGCTCAAGCTTCGCCGGTTTCTTCTGGCGGCGGGCATACTCTCCCTCATGTGGATTTCGATCTACGGATATTACTGGAGGAAATACCCACCCAAAGAGGAAAAAAACCGAATTGTTATCATTCCGCGCCTATCGGATTCTTTTTTTTCCGAAAACAACCTGTCTCTGTATACCGCGGCACAGTGGTTTTACTGGACCTTGAGCGAAAAAGTGAATCTGGAAAAATGGCTTGTTTCAGATCCGGACTGGGTCTTAAAGATTGCCATCTGGGACTCGCTCGCGCTTCCGGGGTATCTGGAAAAAGTATACCGGTTCTATCGGGCAGATCTTGCGGCAGAAATTCACCTATCCTCGGCGGGGAAGATTGTTATTCAGCTGAAGGAAAAAAGAACCGGCGGAAAGCAGCGCCACTGGAGTATTTCTCCACTTTACCGGGAAATTCTGCGCGTGGTGGACGATGTGATGGGAGAAGTTCCGAACCTGCGGAACAATGCAAACCGGCGGTTTGGAATTCCCTGGACCGCTCCGGAACGATGCTGGCTAAACTGGGCAAAGCTAAGGCTTTTGCGGTTAAGGGGAAAGGGCAACCGCCCGGATCAGCTAAAATTACAGTCACATGACTGCTCCGATTTTGCTCCCCTGTTCCTCGAACTGGCAATAGCGCATCTCGATTCGGCACGGATTCTCTTTCACTTGGGCGGTTATTATCAGGATCATCTGGCCCAGGCGAAAGCGTATCTTGATGCTGTGCCTGATTCAATCTTCCCACATGTGCGGTTCCGCCTTTTGGGTGAATGGGCGATTCTGTTTCAGAATTTTAGCCTGGCGGAGTTGTATTTGAAAAAGAGTTTCCACATCTGGCCCGATGATGACAGATTGTATATAGACCTGGCGCGGCTGCATCCGAGCCGGTACACAGATTTGGGATTCCCTGGGGAGGCTTCTTTATACAAGCAGGCCCTGAGGGTGAATCCCGGTAGCCCGGAGGCCCGTATCGCCTATGCTGATTTCCTTCATGCCGCGCAGTACTACAGCAAGGCCGAAAAAGTATTGCTATCTCTTTTGCGTCTCTTCCCGGGAAATTATGATGTCCGTTTCGCTTACGGAAGAAAACTGATTCAGCATCGGAAGCTTGACGCTGCCGAAAATTATTTTAGGAAAATGGTGGAGGAGTTTTCGCCTGAGTATTGGAGCGAACTGCGCTTCCAGATTGGAGTGGTTTCTTTTTACCGGGGGGATCTGGAAGGTGCCGAGGAAATTTTTACGGAACTGGCCCGCTCTGGTGAGGCTCCCAATGCCTACCTGTATCTAGCGGAGATTGCCGAAAAAAAGGGGGCGCGTTCCCAGGCTATTACCTATTTACGCCGGCGGATTCGCTTGGGGTTGGGACCAAATGATCCTTATGTGCGAGAGGCTGCCAAAAAACTGCGGAATCTGATCCGGGAGCAGAACGGAGGGGTAAAGAGGCCATGAAGGGAAAACTTCCTGAACATGTGCGGATTGTTGGCCTGGTACCGCAATTCGAAAAGGGAGATCTTCAACATGCATGGCTCATTTTGCGCCTGCAGCTGCTATTGGCAGAGGATTATCGGTTTTTCCTTTCCAGGGCGACGGAGGGAGAAGGCTGGCAAGCATGGAAAAATGGGGAAGCGGTCCTTGTGGCGCTGGACCTAAGAAATGCTTCTTCTATTCCGGCAGAGCTTGAGGGTATTTCTGCGTCTTTGCAGTCTGAAATAAAGGGTGTACTGTCTTGTTTCTGTGAGAGCGGGCAGTGGCAGTGGAAGTTCCAGGACAGGCTGTTATCTTTGGGACAGCGTACTCACATTATGGGCGTGATCAATGTAACACCCGATTCGTTCTCCGACGGCGGCCTGTTTTTCGATGCGGACCGGGCGGTTGCTCACGGGCTGGAACTGGTGCGCCAGGGCGCGGATATCTTGGATATCGGAGGCGAATCTACCCGTCCGGGCGCGGAACCGGTTCCGGAAAAAGAAGAACTCAGACGGGTGATTCCAGTGATTGAGGGGATTCGCGCTCATTCGGATGTACCGATTTCAATCGACACCTACAAGTCACGGGTAGCTGAAGAAGCCCTCAAAAGAGGGGCAAACATCATCAATGATATTAGCGGATTGCGTTTTGATGCCCGGATGGTGGATGTGGCCCGTGCCTACGATGCCGGTCTGGTGGTCATGCATA
>MTOL01000406.1 GCA_002011685.1 Deferribacteres bacterium JdFR-76 | reverse complement strand
CGTAGAGGAATTCTTGACAGAGCAGCTGGGTGACGCTGGAAAGAAAATCCACACCGGGCGGTCCAGGAACGATCAGATCCAAACGGTCCTGCGTCTTTACTACCGGGATCATCTGCAGGAGCTGGAACAAAAATTACTGCACTGGGAAAAGGCCCTGGACCGGTTTATCCAGCAATACGGATCCATCCGTTTTCCGGGCTATACCCACACGCGGCCTGCCATGCCCTCCTCGTTTGCAATCTGGGCGGGAGCTTTCCGGGATTCCTCGAAAGACAACCGGGCAATGATCCAGGCCGTCCAAAACCTGCTGGATCAGTGCCCCCTAGGCACTGGAGCCGGCTACGGTGTGCCGCTGCCTCTGGACCGTGTTTTTCTCGCCCGGAAACTGGGTTTTGGGCGCGTTCAGGAAAACCCGCTCTACGTACAGAACAGCCGCGGAAAATTTGAAACTTTCATTCTCCATCTCCTCAGCATGATTCAGTTGGATGTGAACCGATTTGCCACGGATGTGATTTTCTTCTCCATGCCGGAAACCGGTTTCTTGGAACTGTCACCCCGCATTTGCACCGGAAGTTCCATCATGCCACACAAAAAGAATCCGGATGTGTTTGAAATTCTGCGCGGGATGAGCCACTCCGCGATGGCCGATCAGCTCCATTTGTGGAGTCTGATCAGCAACCTGATTTCCGGATACCACCGGGATTTCCAGCTCATTAAGCCCATTCTTTTCCGGCAGTTCCGGCAAACAAAAGAGATGCTTTCGGTTGCTATTCATGTGCTGCCGTCTATTCAGGTCAACAAATCCAGATGTCAGGCGGCCCTGACGGACGATCTCTTTTCGGTTCACCGCGTCCTAGAGCGTGTCAGGGCAGGCGTACCCTTCCGTGACGCTTACCGGGAAGAGGCCAGACGGTGGCAGCAGAAAGACACGGATCAGAACACCGGACCGGATTCATGATCAAAATGCAATCCGGGTCCCGCCATAGATGAACCGGATGTTCTGCATGGTCTTTGGAAAAGAAAGACGTTCTGCATCCGGGTGGAGGTGAATATGAAACAGCCACACCAGCAGATCAAGGCAGGTATTGTAGGAGGATCTGGTTACACGGGAATGGAGCTTCTTCGGCTGCTGAATAAGCACCCCTGCGTGGAGATAGTCTTTGCCACGTCGGAACAAAAGAAGGGTACCCCTTTGGTACCACAATTTCCTGAAGAAGAAAGCCAGCTACCGGACCGGTGGGTCTCAGTCCATGATCTCACATTCCCGGTCCAGGTCGATGTAGTTTTCCTGTGTTTGTCACACGGGCAATCTATGGATTGGGCTGCCCGCTTTTTGGAAAACGGCGTCCGCATAATCGATCTGAGTGCGGATTTCCGCTTCCCGAATCCCGAGACCTTCCGCCACTGGTACGGAATTGCACACCGATCCGCCCCGCTGCTAAAACGATCCGTATACGGCCTGCCGGAATGGTACCGGAATAGTATCCGGCAGGCCTCGATAATCGGTAATCCCGGCTGTTACCCAACGGCAGTGCTCTTATGCCTGCTCCCACTTGCCAGGTACAATCTTCTGGAACGGGATGCCCCAATCTGGATCGACGCGAAGTCCGGTGTAACAGGAACGGGCAAAGCCCCTTCTTCACGAAACCATTTCGTTACGGTAAATGAAAACGTTCTTCCCTATTATCCCGGAAGAACGCACCGGCATGTGGGAGAGATGACAGACGTACTCCAGCAGTATGCTCCTGCCGGATGGAAAGGGAATCTTATTTTTGTGCCCCAGGTACTCCCTATGGCACGCGGCATTTTGGCCAATTTGTACCTGACGCTCAGCAAACGGGTGACCCGAACTGAGGTTTGTGAACTGTTCGAGGAGACGTATCGGGACGAATTCTTCGTCCGTTTTTTGGGCGAAAAGATACCAGATTTGCACCGGGTACAGCACACAAACTATTGTGACATCGGTTTTNACCTGCTGGAAGATGGCCGGCATTTGATCCTTTTTTCCGCTCTCGACAACTTGCTCAAAGGTGCCAGCGGACAGGCCATACAGAACATGAACCTGCTTTTTGGGCTTCACGAATCGACAGGGTTAGTGACATGAAACCGTTTCTTCTCATCAAAACCGGTGGCCGAGCTTTTGAAGCGCCGCCAGCATTTTCCCAGTTTGCGGAAGAACTCGCCAGATGTCTTTTCCTTTGCCGCCCTGTTCTCGTCCACGGAGGCGGTAGACGGATTAGCAAAATGCTGCAACATGCAGGCAGGGCAACTCACTTCGTTCAGGGCGTTCGGGTTACTAGCCGCGAGGATCTTCCCCTGATTGAAAAGGCCTTATGGCAGGAAAACGCAGCCATTGCGGAAGCACTGTGCCATTCCGGGATATCTGTCCTGCGGCTCTCCGGGTATAGGGATGAACTGCTGCAGGCACGTCGTGTATCCAACAATGGCAACCTCCTGGGACATGTGGGTGAAATAACTTCCGTTCGGGTAGACCTCTTACAGGGAGTTCTAGAAAAAAACCAAGTGCCCGTCATTTCGCCTGTCGCAGGAGACTCCTCCGGAAACATGCTCAACATCAATGCGGACTATGCGGCGGCCAGCCTGGCCATTGCCCTGCGGGCCCATACCCTCTTGTTTCTTTCCGACGTCCCAGGAATTCTGATTGAGGGCCAAAAAATCGATCGCGCCAGTCAACAGCAGCTCCAAAAGTGGATCCGGGTCGGACAAATCCAGAAAGGCATGCTGGTAAAGGTCAAAGCTGCCTGCCAGGCGCTGGCACACGGCGTTCGTCAGGTTTTGATTGGAAGCTGGTCCGAATCATTTTCCCTCCGCCAAATCATTGGGCATCCCTCTGCGGTACCAGCAGGTACCTGGATTTTGCCGGATCCCCCAAAAGCGGCGCCTACAGATGACCCTAAAATAGGAGGAAAGGAGAATGCTACAGGAACATGCCGTAAAACTTCGGGAAGCTCGGACAACGGACGTTCCGCAAATCCTGGAACTCGTTAATCAGTATGCGCAGAAAAAAGAGATGCTCCCCCTTTCTCCCCAGGCTGTCTTTAGCCGGTTGCGACATTTTATGGTAGCCGAATACAAAGGGCGCGTGATAGGATGCGGAAGCTTGCAGATTTTTTGGGACGACCTCGCGGAAATCCGTTCGCTGGCCATCGCCGCAGAACACCAGGGCAATGGCCTGGGCTCCCTTCTGGTCCGACATTTGCTGGAACTTGCAGGTGGTCTCTGCATCAGACGGGTTTTCACCCTTACCCTTCATCCGCAATTTTTTGAAAAGCTCGGTTTTGTGCGTATCCAGCACAGCGAACTTCCCCAGAAAGTGTGGAGCGATTGCATTCATTGTTCCTACTACCTGCAGTGCCGCGAAGTGGCATTAATACGCACGCTCTCGGATTGACACACAGTAAATAAAAAACCTTTAGCGCACCGCCTCGTGGACCGCACGTTCCAGCTCTTCCGGACGCTGGGTGCCAATCAGGAGCCTGCTACCATCTTCCAGAATCAGCTGCAGGCCCTGGTTGCCGCTCAGATTGTATGCCTTCCCGGAACGGCTGTACCGGATGCCCCAGCCACCATATTCCCGCACGGGACTGTACTGTCGGGCCTGATACTGGCGGATTTTTTCAAATGGAATCCGCACATAATTGCGAAAGAGCGGGACAAACCGGACATAAATTCCGTCCGTCCTCACCTCGGTAACCAGCCGCACAGCCCCAAAGAACCAGAGCATCCCAAGCGCAAATAGAATAAAAAATGTACCCATGACGAGTAAAAGAAGATCCGGCATAGGATTTGTCCCCCAAGGCTCCCCCAAAATAAGCTGTTTATACATGCCATACCCAAATATGCCAACCAGAAGAACGCAGCAAATGAGCAATAGTGCCCAGATCCACGGCTGGCGGATCCGCTGCACCTCACGGAACAGCAAAGCTCCACGGGGCTGTTTGACTTTCTCCACTGCTCCTGCCATGTGTTCCTCCCGGCTCGCTTTATTGTTTTTTAAAGGACTTTTACTTTTTTTACATTGTACACCCTCAAAAAATTCAGACTTTTTATGCCGGGAAACTTCACTTTCCTGTGGAATTTTAGGACTCTTCTTCCATTTCAAAAGCCAGAGAAAATACTCAGCCCGCGTCCGAACACATTTTTGCTAATTCTGCCAAGACGATTTCTGCATCCTCCGCCACAAAAAGAATGATCTGGGAGGAAATTTCTTGCAACTCAGCAGCATTTTTTTTATTATTGCACCATCAAATTTTTTCCTTGAAAACATTTGGTCCGAAAATCAGATCGCCACCCTGTAATTTTGTGGTACGTCCTTTAAACTCAAAAAGCCCAGGTGAATAAACGTCCCATGAACCGGTGGATAGTCTTTCAGCAGACCGCTTCGGAAGGCCCGGGGAACATCCTTCCCTGGCTTCAAGAACTGGGTCTATCCGCGCAGATCGTCTGCCTCTGGGAAGAACCCATTCCGGAACCGCTCGAGGCATTCGCCGGTCTGATTTTGATGGGCGGCGGAATGAGCGCAAATGACGAAAAAACCTACCCGTTCCTGCGGGATGAACTCCGAGCTATTGAGCAATTCGTCCGCCAGGGCAAACCGGTTTTAGGAATTTGCCTGGGAGCGCAACTGATCTCGCGCGCTCTGGGAAGTCGGGTTTACCGCGGCGATGTTCCGGAAATCGGATGGTTTCCCATCCAGTGGACTCCAGCGGCTCTCAATTCCGATTTGACCGATGGGCTGCCAGATATCTGGACGGTCTTCCACTGGCATAACGACACTTTTGACCTTCCGTCTGGAGCAACACTTCTGGCCTCCTCGCGCCAGTACGCCCATCAGGCCTACCGCTATGGGAAACATGTATTTGCTCTCCAGTTTCATCCCGAAATGACGCGCCAATTAATCGAGGAATGGGTTAACATTCACCTGGAATGGCTCCGCCGGCAGAACCCTGGCTGGCCCGATCGAATTCTGAAAGAAACTGAACAGCATCTTCATAATCTGGAGGTTTATGGGCAGAGGCTTTTTTTCAACATGATTCGCGCTGCCCTATCGCCCGAAGATGGCCATTCGGTCCAAACGGAAACAATGTAACACGATGCTTGCGCTAGCCGGGCAGCCCCACTTGATAAACCTTCTAAAAAGGGACAGAAATGCGTGGTCACGACCAAAATCATACGGAGATATGGGACCCTCCTTTAAAAAAAGACAGTTTGCACCATCTGCCAGAGGAGGCTTTGTCCTTTATCCCCTCCTGCACGGGTTTGTATGACGGGATAATACCGCCTCTCCGCTTCCCGGGGTACTTTTCATCCTTTCCTCAAGCGGAGTGTACATCGGGTTCGGACCACACAGTTTTTTAAAAAATGAGGTCAATGGTCGAAAGTTGCCGGATCTACCCCCCTTTTGAAACGACAGTATAAACAGGTACCCGGGAGTCCGGCCAATCGCTACTATCTTCAACGCAAAACAAAAAAAGAGGGACCTATGAAATTCATTCACTTCCTCCAGTTCGCATTGCCATTCGCAGCGGTTTTTCTCATGGCGGCTTGTGGCAGCAATTCTCTCCGCACGGGAGAATCCCCGCTGGAACAGCCCGTTCTTGAAATTTCGGAAGGCGGCGGCTTCACAGGCATGTTCCTTGTCTACCGAATCGACCGCCATGGCAACCTCGAAAAGTGGTCCTCCCGGGCGGGCAAACTGGACACTTTATTATGGAAGGGCAAAATTCCGGCAGATACGGTAAGGAATTGGGTGAAGGACTTGAAAAACACGGGAGCCCTGGAATGGACCTATCAGAAGCCCGGAAACATGAGCGAAACTGTGATTTACTGGCAAGATGAAAAACGCTTTATGTGGACGTG
>MTOL01000004.1 GCA_002011685.1 Deferribacteres bacterium JdFR-76 | reverse complement strand
ACCGGCAAGCAAAGCACGCTAAAAATTCTGGAGGCGGGTCTACGCGGTTTGGAAGGAGGCATTAATGGCGGCAATGGAACCCTTTCGTGAAAGGCCAGAAACGGAGATTCTGGTTTGTATCCGCTGCGAGAAAGCGCGTTTTCCCGATCCGAAAGAACAGTGCTACAAGTTTGGGGGACTGATCTGCACCGTGGATCAGGCGAATGTGGGAAAATATGACCGTTGCCGTTTCGGTTACCGGGGACAGGCAGATGAATCTAAAGGATAGACTGGCGCGCCTTGACCGGTCGCTCCAGAAGGTGCGCCCGGATGAAAAATCAGCTGACAAACATGGAGGCGACTCCCGGACCTTCCAAGAGGGAAGAACCGTGGAAACGACCGGCGGCGTCTTCTGGCAAATGGAGGAGCAGTTCGATCTGGATTACAGCTACGGGGGATACCCGATCGCCGGTTTGTTTTCTCTGCGCCCGCAACTGCTTGTTTACCTGGCCAAAGACACAGAGCTGTCAGAGGTGCAGCTGGAAAAACTGATATTTCTGGATACAGAAACGACAGGCCTTTCCGGCGGCATTGGAACGTTTGCCTTTTTGATAGGCCTCGGGTATTTCGACAATGACCGATTTGTGGTCCGGCAGTACTTCATGCGCAGTTTTCACGAAGAAAGGCCGATGCTGACAGCCCTGATGGAATTTCTTGAATCAAGGATGCAGCATGGAGCTGCTCTTGTCAGTTTTAATGGGAAATCCTACGATATTCCGCTTTTGTTAAACCGCTGTGTGTTCCACCGGTTGATTTATTCAACACCATCTTGGCCTCATGTGGATTTGCTCCATGCTGCCCGCCGCTTCTGGAAACATGCCATGCCGGACTGCAGTCTGACTACCATCGAAAACCAGGTTCTAGGAATCCGCCGGAACGGTGATCTGCCCAGCCACCTTATTCCGGAACGGTTTTTCCGGTTTTTGCGAACGGGTGATTGGCAGAGCATGGAACCCGTCTTTCTGCACAACCGGTGGGACATTCTCACGCTGGCTGCCCTGTTACAGGGAATGCTGTACATTCTGGAGGGAAAGAGAACCGGGCATGTGCCGATAAACTGGGCTGCGCTGGGCGCTGTCTGTGAAAAACTGGGCGATTTTGAAATGGGAGAAATCATGTACAGCTACACACTTCGGCATGCCCGCACACCTCAGGAAAAAAAACAGGGGCTGCTGCGCCTTGCCCGCCTGCATAAAAAGAGAGGTCAGCTTGAATATGCCACGCGACTGTGGGAGGAAGCATTATCCATCGGCGGGTTTTCGGTTGAACCGTATGAGGAACTGGCCAAAGCATTTGAACACCGCATCCGGGATTTACAGCGTGCCCGCGAATATACGGTTCGGGCGCTAGAAAATGTAAAACTGCTGGAACGGCTGAGAGACTCGCACCAGTTCCGTGAGGAACGGCTGCGGCTGGAGCACCGGCTTCGCCGAATCGAAAGAAAATTGGGTGCAAGAAAAAGCAGCAGGTCGGACGGGAAATAGTCCAGCCAGAATTGCTTGCCGCAAATCACTCCTGCCACCCGGAAATGAGTCCGCCCGATCAACGGATGTTGCCGTATTCCCGAACAGGAAGATTTATCGGGTAGTGAAATTGGCAGAAACCGGCTGGAAGGCGGAAAGAAGCGGTATACGGCCGCGCTTTTCGCAGAAAGTCAGAATGATGCCTAAAATCTCTCCTTGACATTTTCGTGAAAAATATTTTACTTTGTCGAGAGCTTTTCGTTCGCGGGATTTGTTCGGAGTTTCAATCCGTAAACATTTCTGGAAAGGAGTACGAAGATGGTGCGGAAGTTTTCATTTTTCTGGCTGGCTCTGATCATTTCTGCTTCCGTTGCTGCTTCACAAGGCATTCAGACGCCTTCGCAGTACACCGGGGTCGAAGTGGGCGCAGATTATCAGCTCATCGATTACAATCAAATCGTCGATTATCTGTGCTACTTGGAGAGCCAATCTCCCAGAATCCGGCTTGAAAATTTGGGCGAAACAACCATGGGGAACCCGTTTTATGTGGCCATTCTATCCTCCGAGGAAAACATCCGGAAACTGGACCGGATCCGGGAAATCCAGGCCAGGCTCTCCGATCCGCGCAAACTTTCCGAACAGGAAGCCGAAGCCCTTATCCGCGAGGGGAAGACCGTTGTTTTACTAAACTGTGCAATTCATTCTACAGAGATTGCGTCCACGCAGATGGCAACAATTCTGGCCTACAACCTGGTTACCGCCACGGATCCGGTAACGCGTGAGATTCTGGAGAATGTGGTCATTCTGCTGGTGCCAGCTCACAATCCAGACGGTCAGCTTATGGTGACAAACTGGTACCGAAAATATGTTCATACGCCATTCGAAAACGCGCCCATGCCGTTTCTGTATCACAAGTACGTGGGGCATGACAACAATCGTGACTGGTTTATGCTGACGCAAAAGGAGACGCGGATCACCGTGGAAAAATTGCATCTTACCTGGCACCCGCAAATTGTTCATGATCTGCACCAGATGGGATCATCCGGGGCTCGCTTTTTTGTTCCACCTTATATCGATCCAATTGAACCCAATGTGCATCCGCTGCTAATTTCACAGATTAACATGCTGGGGGAGACGATTGCGGCGGAGCTATTACGTGAAGGAAAAACCGGGGTGGTCACCAACGCCATTTTCGATGCCTGGACGCCCGCTCGCGCGTTTCAACATTACCACGGGGGCGTACGTATTCTAACGGAAGCGGCTTCTGCAAGAATTGCATCGCCTGTCGAGATTCCTTTTGAGAAGCTGCGCGGAAGGGGCAATGACTATGATCCGAAAAAACGCAGCGTTCACTTTCCCCGTCCTTGGCCGGGGGGCACTTGGCGGCTGAAAGACATCATCGAATACGAACTCATCGCTGTGATGGCCGAGCTGAAACACGCGGCTCGTTTTCGCGAGGAATGGCTGAAGACCTTTTACCGCATTCACAAAGAAAACTGTAGCTGGAGTGGCAAACCCTATGCGTTTGTTATTCCCAACGATCCTCGCAAGCAGACGGAGATTGCCGAGCTGCTAGACGTGCTGATGACAGGTGGCGTGGAAGTCTACAAGGCCACCCGTAAAGAAGAGATAGGCGGGATAACCCTCTCTACTGGGGATTATGTCATTCCGCTTGCGCAGCCGTACGGACCTTTTGCCAAAGCACTGATGGAAAGGCAGCAGTACCCAGCCCTTCTGGACTCCAAAGGCCGGCTAAAGCGGCCCTACGATATGACATCCCATAATCTGCCGCTTTTGATGGGAATCCGGATCGACAGTATAATGACAAAACCGGCTCAGAAACTTCAGCCAGTGGTGAAAAATGAGGTACAACCGGCTGTGTCTGTTCCGGAAGGTGGCCGGTGGCTGGCTATGGATCCTGCAAGTTATGGCGCAGATATTCTTGCTATTCTTCTGGAACAGAATGGAATATCTATTTTCCGTTTGCAAAGCGCCACAGAGATAAAGGGAAAAACCTTTCCGCCAGGGACGTATGTGCTGAAACGGTCGTCAAAAGCGGATAAACTCATCCGTAAGTATTTCAGTCGGTTGCCGGTTCTACTTGAGAAACTGGATGAGGCACCTAAAGGAGCGGCCTGGAAAGTCCGAAGACCGCGAATTGGACTTTACCATGGTTATGTGCCGTCAATGGATCAGGGTTGGACACGCTGGATATTCGAACATTACGGGATCCTTTACGAGAAGCTGGGCAATAAGGACATCCGCAAAATCAACAGAAAAAAGCTAGATGTTGTAATATTTGCCGATTATCGTCCGGCGTCGATTGTACGGGGATTTCAGGGCGAGAATGTGCCGCCAGAATACCGCGGCGGAATTGGGAAGGAAGGGTTAAAGGCCTTGAAGCATTTTGTAGAACAAGGCGGGACGCTGATTGCATGGGGGAATTCGGTTCAAACATTTGTGGATGCTTTTGATCTGAAAGTGAAAAATGCCGTGAAGGGGCTGAAGCCTGAGGAATTTTATGTTCCCGGTTCGCTGCTAAGGGTGAAAGTGGCCAGGGATGTATTTATCGGTTACGGTTATCCCGAAGAAACGGTGATTTTTTTCGTGCGTGGGCCGGTATTTGAGGCCCAACAGGGCCAGGCGCTGGCCCGTTTTGTCGAAAAAGATCCCCTGGCTATGGGCTGGCTAACGGGACCAGAAAAAATTGTCGGTAAGCCGGTGGCACTGGAGGTCCCGATGGGCAAAGGCCGGGTGGTTCTTTTCGCATTCCGACCGCAATTCCGCGCCCAGGCAAGGAACAGTTACAAATTTCTGATGAATGCTATCCAGCGGGCAGCGGCCCAAAAAGCAAGCCTTTGACGGATTCTGAGCAGGATGAATCCGAAAGGCCCTGGCAAGAAGGTCAGGGCCTTTTTATTGTGCGGCGGAGAACGCGAAACGAGCCCAAAATAGGGGAGAGGTGAGCAAATTGGACAATGGATTTTGAATGGTAAGAAAAAACAAAAATTTCTGGGAGATTTTTTGACGGAAATTCATTATTCTTGAATTCCAGAGCATTTGAAGGAAACGGGCCGATGGAGCTGGTTCATAACATCCGGGCAAAAATCCTGTATTACGATNCGCGGGTCTGGTACCTGTTCGTGGCGCGGGTCATCAACGCTACGGGGTTCGCCATTGTCTTGCCTTTTCTCAGCATCTACCTGAATCTGGAAATGGGCGTACCCATGAGCGTGGTGGGGGCCATTTTCCTCTTTGCGGCTGTTTCCCGGGCCCTGTTTCAGTACATCGGCGGTGAACTTTCGGACCGCTGGGGACGCAAAACCATCATGCTGATTGGCAGTGCCGGGCGCGCCATTACCTTTTTTCTCCTTGGGTGGGTGGTGTATCTGGGTGGAAATTACCTTCTGATTGGCATTGGGGTGATGAGCAGTTATGGCTTTGGTGCCATGTTTTTTCCGGCTGCTGATGCCATGGTGGCCGATGTGGCCGGTTCAGCTGACCGGGTAGAGGTGTACGCCATTCAGCGGATCGGAGTGAACCTGGGTTGGGCCGTGGGTCCGGCCATTGGCGGGCTGCTTTCTTATTTACCTTTTTACCTTCTGTTTGTGATCACCGGCGTCTTCTTCACGCTGACGTTCCTTTTCGTTCTTGTTTTTGTGCGCGAGAGCGTGGGTGACACGGAACGGCGCGCCGGGGAATCCCGTCTGCGCATCAATATCCGGGAGATGAAAACCTTTCTGCTTTTCTGCATGTTTGTGCTCATGGTTTTTTCGGTGATGACCCAGATTGTGTCTACCCTGTCGGTTTTCAGTGTGGATGTGACCGGTATCTCAAAGATTCAGGTGGGGTTCCTTTTTACTATCAACGGTTTGTTTATTGTGCTGTTTCAGTTTCATATCAGCAAAATTGTTCGCCGGGTATCGCTGTCGCACGCTTTGAGCTTTGGGGCCGTTTTAAATGCGTTGGGCTGCTTGCTGGTGCCGTTTGCCCCGGGTTTCTGGACGCTGGGGCTGGCCGTGGTTTTTATTACGTTCGGAGAGATGTTTGTAACGCCCAGCGGCGCGGCACTGGTATCCCGGTGGGCACCCGAGCGGGAGAAAGGGCGCTATTTTGGAGTCTACGGCCTGTTTATGTCGTTTGGCCGTTCTATCGGACCCTTTTATGGGGGCATTTTGCTAGATCACCTTCGTGATCAGGCGCTGCTGCTTTGGGGCGCAATTGCCGGTGTAGCTTTGACGGCCGCCGCCGGGTTCTTGCGGATGAAAAAGTACATTCCGGCTTTTGCGGACCGCGCCGGAACGGGTGGCGGCAATCCACCGCACAGGATTGAGCGATCAGGAACAGGACGCGACGGGCGTTCTATGCAGTATTTGTAACCGAAAAACGGAAAAGGTTCAAACCGGTGGAAGTGCGGATTGTCAGTATCGGGAAA
>MTOL01000240.1 GCA_002011685.1 Deferribacteres bacterium JdFR-76 | reverse complement strand
TGAATCCTTTTTCCGTGCCGTAGACGGACGACCCAACACAAAAGGCGGACATTTCCGCATCAATCTTTTGCCTACCACGGTGCACGTTTACTTTGGCAGTGTTCTGGGCGCCACTCCCGACGGCCGGAAAGCGTGGGAACCGCTTTCGGAGGGGATCTCGCCCGTGCAGGGTGCCGATCAGAATGGGCCGACAGCGGTTATCAAATCCGCAGCGAAAATCGATCACCTCCGGACGGGGGGAACTTTGCTCAATCAAAAATTTACGCCTCAGCTCCTCGCTTCCGAAGAGGGCATCGAAAAACTGGCCCAGCTTATCCGTGCCTATTTCCGCATGGATGGGCACCATATTCAGTTCAACGTGGTTACCGCAGAAACTTTACGTAAAGCTCAAAAAGAACCGGAAAAATACAGGGATCTGATTGTGCGAGTGGCAGGCTATAGCGACTATTTTGTAGATTTGACGCCCGAGCTCCAGGAAGAGATCATCCGGCGCACCGAGCACGAAACGTTTTAGAATCAGGCTGCCCCTTTTTCAGGATGCAGTTTCCTGCCGGAATATTTCCAATGGCAACGCTCTCTGCAAAACACCTGAAGTGCGCAAGCAGTCTTGTTCGGAAATGGGCACCTTTGGCGCGCGCCGCCTGAGGGATCCTCCTTCTGGAAGAGGTTACCCCGGCGGCAGCTGTGCGGAAAGGTCCCGGATTTTCCGGTCTGCCTCCCGAAGTGTCTTCTGCCTTTTTGGCTCCGGCCAACTAAAACCGCAAGGCATATTGTACCTTCACCAGCAGCTGGTACGATTCCCGCCGCCAGCGGTCCAGCGAAGAGCGCAACAGATTATGGTTGTAAACAATAAATAGATCTCCCTCCGGCGAAAAGGTCCACCGCAAACGGGTATTGGCACCCAGCGTGTTGCTTTCATTGTCATACTGGATAAAACTGCTGATTTGCAGGTCGGGCGAAGGCATTAGAAGCAGCCGGATTGCATACAGGCGCTGGGTGAAGTTTCCCTCCCGGAGACGACCGGTATTCACCTCCCCGTTAATCTGGAGGATGAAAATGGGCGACGGCTTCACGTACAGGCTGAGTTCAACCTGGTCCAGCCAGCCGGTGTAGAACCCGCCAAACCACCAGGTGAGCTGCCCGGAGATTCGCCGTTTGCTGGCCAGCCCTCCTTCCAGACGGTAGCGCACCCAGTGATAAGGCCCCGCAGGGATGACCACTCCCTCCGCAATTTCAAAAGGTGCTGGTAGGTTTTCCCCCTGGGGCACCACATTGAACTCAAACCGGTCCCCACTTTCCAGCCGCCAGTTAACAGGCGCCATGAACACCCGGTAGCTTTCCCATTCCCCCTTCAGATTCGTTACCAGATAGGGCACAAATTCATGAAACATTTGTCGCACCAGGGCCCAATCGGGCCGAGGACAGTAATTTACCGATAGCCGGAATATCTGGACACCGGTACGCGGAACAAATCCCAGAGACGGACGGAACGCATCACCGATCCGTTTGTATGTAAAGGCAATATCCCATAGATCATTCGGGTAGTCGATTTTGATCCCCGCAGCGCTTTCATCGCCCCGCAGGTCCGGCCTGTTGGTGAGCAAGCCCCATACACCGACCAGAAAATTCTTGTTTCCCATAAACCGGGAGGTCTGATAGGTAAAGTCAGCCCCCACGAGCCAGCAGCCGGACAGTCCGGACGGATCCCCGAATGTGGCGATGATCCCCATAGAAGACTCCCGCAGCACATTCTGCTTAACGCGTACAACCCCCATGTTCGCGTCTGGAACCAGCCCTTTTATCCGGCGGGTCCGCACCACCAGGGCACCCAGATTGGTATCCCCTACCCGGCCATTGATTTTCAGCCCTGCATCAATTGGGACCTGCTGTCCCTGATAGAGCCCGATCCGCCGGCTGAAAAAGGGAATCACATCGTGGCGCAGCCCCAGACCAAACTCGAAAATATCAGCATCGCGCAGGAAGAATGTCCGCTTCTCCGGAAAAAAGAGCGGAAAGCGGGTCAAATTGGTTTGGCGGGCGTCCACCTCTGTTTCGGCAAAATCGGTATTCAGGGTCAGGGAAGCTTCCATATTGGGGCCGAAGCGCTGGGTGATATCCAGGCTTGCATCCCGGCGGTATTCCATATCAGCTTCCGCAGCTGGCACTCCCAGTCCGCCTATGGCAGAGGGCCGGAACGTCAGTCCCAGCCCAAAATCGAATTCCGGAAGCCCGATCAGTTTGCCGGCATGACTGGTCTGTCCGAATTCATAATCCCGGCTGGCTCCGGACCACCGGTCCGTCTCCTGAAAGCGCTGGATGCGCCGCTGCACGTTGAACCCCCAGTAGCGGCTTCCCTTCTGAAAACTGAGGCTTTTCACCGGGATCCGCACCTCCAGGCTCCAGCCCAGCGAATCGATCTGCGCGGCCGCCTCCCAGATAGTATCCCAGTTGCTGTTCTCGTCCTCTCCTCTCCGCATCACGAGGGCATCGTACCGCGCCCCTAGAGGGTTCACCTTAAAAATGTACCCCATCCGCCCGTCGTTAAAAGTATCCAGCACCAGGGCAATGTAATCCTCGTGCCGGAGATTTACATCNCTGTTCCGCGAAAAAGCCACGATCTGATGCGGCTGCGGATCATAACACCGCACCCCAACGTACAGCGCCTTGCTATCGGCCAGAACCCGCACACAGGTCCGCCATGACGGCGTAGCCCCCTCCTCCGGTTCAACCATGGTCAGATTGGCAATAGAATCGGCCTGAAACCATTCCGGCTCACTCAGAACACCGTCAAGGCGGATCTGGCCATTAAGACTCCCTACCCGCAGAACAGGACGCTGTGACAGTTCCCCCTTCACCGCAACTGCTGGCAAAAGAACAATCAGCAGGCCGAATCCGCACGCCGCAAAAAATTTTCTTGCTGCCACCATTCTCAAATCCTTCTCCTTCTGTCCTGATCCAGGTTTCACCGGTCACAATTACTCCACAGATAAGCACCCGAACGATCGTTACAGCCATGGTCCACCAGCCATGGAAAGGCCTGCAGATGCACACCGGACCGGATTATTTTTCTTTCTGAACCAGAAAGTCATCGAAAGAGGTGGCCGCATCTGCTTTGGTCCACAACCCTACTCCGCCTGGCTGGGAGAATGTTGCATCCCTTACTTCCAGTAATTTTCTGCCATCGATAAATCCGGCAATGTCATCTCCGTGATGAGAGATGGCGAGGGTATGCCATTCGCCCGCAGGAATGCGGATCCGGGCACTGGCCAGCATAACCCGGCGGCCGTCTTTCACATAATAAATGCGAAAATTGCTCTCTAGCGGGTTCATGCGAGCGATGTAGTAATTATTGCGGTCTTTTGCCCGCCAGATAACCCCTCCTCCCTGATCTTCCCGGCCCGTGTTGGCACGGAATTTTACCTCTATTTTTCCGTTCAAAAAACGGACCCGGTCTGTCCAGCAGAGATTGAATGTGCCTCCGGAATTCTTTTTGGGATCTGTTAGCGATAGCACATGTTTACCGGAAGGCGCTGTACTATCCACCTCCACCTCCCAGGTTGAAAGTTCCCCCCGCGGGTGGGTAGCTTCAACCTTCCAGCCCGACGGAATATTGCCCGCTTTGACATCCTCAAAAGTGAGCAATAGGGCACCGGAACTGGTCTCCTTTTTTTGCAGAAATGCACTGTTTGCAAAAATCCCCAGTGCCAGCAACAAAATCATACCAACCACTGCGCGGTTCATGACTTCCCCTCCTGCAGTTGGTTTTATCCGTGCGCTGTTTCCCCCTGCGAGTCCCGGTCCGGCTTAAATGACGAACCGCCAGATCAGTTTGGTCAGCACGGTGGTCTGGGTGCTTTTCCACCGTTTTCCAGCGGTATCCACCGCCTGATTAACCACAAAATAAAAGTTCGTGCCCGGCGTGGGAATCCAGTTCATCCTGAAGTTAAGCAGGATGGTTTTGTCTTCATTGTTCCACTGGCCGAATACGGACCCGAAAAGATCCGGCGATGCGGCCAGGTCAATGCGCCCTCCTATTTCATGCACGGCAAATTCCCCGCCGGGCAGCGAAATACGGTTCTCAGAAAAATCGGAACTGATACTCACGTGACGGTTCAGCTTCCAGGTGCCCCGTACGAACCACCGGGTGCGCTGACCCCGGTAAAAATCTCCCCAGTTCACCAGGAAAAAGGCGTGGCAGCGCCGCCCCGAAAATGTGCGGAACTGTAGCTCGTAACGGGTAAACCAGTACTCGCCAGCGGAGATCACCTGTCCTTCGAAAATCTCAAAATCTTCGGTGAGATACTCCGCTTCCCGCTGAATGTTGGCTTCAAACATCTCCCCGCTGCGTGTTGTAAAGCCGAACGGCCGGAACTCCGATGAAAACGACTGAAGCCTGCCGGTGTTTTCATCGATGTAATAATCAAATTCGAACGGCTTGAAAACCAGGCGTTGAATCCACGGCAAAAAGGCCGGACGCGGCTTGAAGCGGAGCTCTGCCCCCACCTTCTGGAAATTTTTCCTCCGCAAGAATCCGGTCTCGGGATTAAAAGAGCCGTCCGCCCGGTTCCAATAAATTTGAAAATCCACCCGGTCGTTGGGATACTCCAGGAAGAGACGGTACGCAGCCCCTATTCGATCCGGCCGATCGGATGTGTAACTCTGGGCCAGCGCGGCTCCGAATACCAGCCGCCTGCTCCCCATAAAACGCGAGGTCGAATAGAGAAAATCGACCCCGTAAACCACATTCTGCCTACCTGGCTGAAACTTACCAACCCCAATGAATCCGATGCTTGACTCTTTTCCCACATCCCGCTTCACCCGGAAAACCGTGTAATTCGTGGAAGGGATGGTATCCTTCCGGGCCGTCTGGATGCTCATGGCTCCCAGCGTGGTTCGGCCCGTTTTTCCCAGCACCCTTACACCCCCCAGAATGGGTATGGTGGAGCGGTCAGGGGCCAGGCCGATGCGCCGGCTGTAGAATGGCTGTACACCGCCCCCCAGACTAAAGCTGAAATAGCTGCTGCCTTCCAGGAAAAATTCTCGCTTTTCAGGGTAAAAAAGCGAGAAACGGGTCAGATTGACCCGGATCCGGTCGGATTCCACCTGGGCAAAATCGGTGTTGACCGTAAAATTGAACTTTACCGCCGGTGTAATCAGGTAATTGACGTCGAATCCGGCACGGTTCACCCAGGTTATGTTATGCCCTGGCCTCGCTTCAGTACCGGATGTTCCGTAAGGCTTCAGTTCAACCAGCGTCACTTTTCCGACAATTTCAATACCTACCAGGGTTCCCGCATGGGAAACCTGCTCCAGTCGGAAATTGCGCGACCAGCCTTGCCAGAGTACCTGTTCCCGTTTCCGGCGGATGTTGCGTTCAAAATTTATGCCCCACACCTGCTGCCGCCTGCGATAGAACTTCAAAGTGGAAAACGGGATACGGAATTCTGCGAACCAGCCTTCGGGTGTAATCCGGGTTTTCACATCCCATACCCCATCCCAGGCCCTGTTGATGCTCTGGCCGTTGTCCTGCACCAGCGCATCAAACCGGGCCCCATTTGGATTGGTTACAAAAAGATAACCGTTGCGGCCGTCGTGGTAAGTATCCAGAATCAGTTTGAAGTTATCCTCAGAACGGTAGCTGAAATCCCGCCTCATCTCCTCCGCCACGATCCGTTCCGGCTCGCTATCGTAGCACCATACTCCCACATAGAGGTTGGCATCGTCATACAGAACCGCCACCTCTGTCCATTCGGTTGCTGGAGCCCCTTCGTTCAGTTCCCGCTGGGTGAAGTTAGAAATGTGCTCAGCCTGCTGCCAGGCAGCCTCATTCAGCAAGCCGTCCAGACGAATGCGCTCCCGGACGCGCAGGGCCCGGATGACATCCGGTTTGCTCACCTGCCCAAAAGCCACCTCCGGGACAAACATCAGCAAAAAACCAACCAATCCCAAAATGAACCTGACCATTGTTCACATCCCGTTCATCTGTGCCTGACCA
>MTOL01000183.1 GCA_002011685.1 Deferribacteres bacterium JdFR-76 | reverse complement strand
GGATTCGGTCCAATTTATCTGGCTGGCGGGCCTTGGCTGCAACTTAGGAGAGAAACAATTTACTCTATTTGTTAATGGTCAAGCATGGGGGAGTTTTTATACTTTAAGCAAAGAAAAATGGCGACTAACCGGAAAATATGGAACATTGCACTTCCGCAGCATTCTGCAAGATCAGTACGGCGATCACTTTGGCTATATGAGGCTGACTTTACCGGTGAAAACTGTATCTATTGGAAAGCCTTTGCACCTGAGGGCGGTCGGCGAAGCTGGCAACAGCCAAGCCTGGTTTATGGTATTCAAAAGAAAGCTTCATCCATATCTGCAGCTGGAGTCGCAGCCGGCATTGCTCCGCACCGCGGNAGGTGCGAAACAGCCCTGCTGGGGCGAACTCCTGTTTTTGGGAGATTCCATGACAGTTGAGATTGTTTCCGAACAGACGGTCCAACAGCTCCATCTCCGATTTGGTTTGAACCGTTTCTTTCTCCAATTTCCACCGGTTACTGATATAACGGAACGCCACGTAAAGCTGTTAAAAGACCAAAAAATGCTTGCAGAATGTAGTGTCGTACAGCGGCCTGTCCGGCCAATGGAAATTCATCTACTGCATCATACACACCTAGATATTGGTTATACGCATCCACAGGAAGAGGTTTTGCGATTGCAATGGCGTCATTTGGAAAACGCCATGAAGCTCGGCCAAGAGAGCCGTAGTTTGCCGGAAGAGGCCCGATTTTGCTGGAATCCCGAACAGTTATGGGCTGTTATGGCCTATTTGGAGCAAAAATCACCCGAAGCCAGGGAAGCACTATTGCAGGCGATACGCCAGGGGAGCATTGCTGTGGATGCCCTTTATGCCAACCTGCTGACTGGCCTTTGCCAGCCGGAGGAGCTGTTTCAGGCAGTAGCGGATGCGGAATCTCTGCGAGAGCGGGGCATCGCCGTCGAATCGGCCATGATTACAGACATCCCTGGATGGACATGGGGACTGGTACCTGTACTAGCACAGAGTGGGATCCGCTATTTATCGCTGGGGCCCAACAGCGGTCACCGCATCGGTCACATATTTGCCCTGGCAGACCGGCCGTTCTACTGGGAATCTCCATCAGGAGAAGAACGGATACTATGCTGGATTCACGGAAAAGGTTACAGCTGGTTTCATACCGGTCTGATTTACCATTTAAAAGGAAAGCTGCTGCCCAATCTTTTGACTGAAAAGCGGATTTTCCCTTATTTGCGGGAGCTTAACGAAAAGGGCTATCCTTATGACATGATCCCGGTCCGTTACAACATTGGGTCGGATAACGGACCACCGGATCCGACCCTTTCTGATATCGTAGCCGCCTGGAACCGACGATACATAACACCAAAACTGGTGATCTCCAACGTCGCTTCAACGTTTCGCAAATTTGAGGAACGTTATGGCGACAAACTCCCCGTAGTGCGGGGAGATTTCACGCCATATTGGGAAGATGGTGCCGCATCTACGGCGCGGGAAACGGCTATGGCACGCCGCGCAGCCAACCAATTGCTCCAGGCTGAGGTGCTTTTCAGCCTGTTCCGCCCCATGGAGTGGCCAGCAACTATTTTGAAAAGAGCCTGGCGACATGTATTGCTCTTCAGCGAACACACCTGGGGAGCGTGGAATTCCATTTCTGACCCCGATGACCCGTTTGTACGCAATCAATGGCTGTGGAAACAGCGTCAGGCGCTGGAGGCAAAAAAGCTCGCCGATAACCTGCTGAATACGATCTGCGGCCAGCCTGCAGCAGAGGTGAAATCGTTTGCGGTCGTCAATTCATGTTCCTGGGAGCGGACGGATATTGTGAGCCTTCCACCAAACACCGTCCCGGAAAACAGAGTAGTGGTTGATCTTTCCGGACGTATGGTTCCCCAGCAACGACTAAAAAGCGGAGAGGTGATTTTTCTGGCCGAACGCATACCCGCCCTTGGGATGAAACAATTCCGAATCGATAAGCCAAATGGCATGTCGGACAGCGGACCAATCAACAAAGAATGGGCCTCCCTGGAATTCGATTCCGTTACCGGCTCCATAAACGTGCTGAAAGCTTTGGATCATCAATGGGTGGATACCACTCCATTTCCAGGATTAAACCATTATATCTATGTTCCGGGCCGGGACCCCACCCAGGCACAAACGGTTTTCAACACAAGCCGGATCACGGTCACGGAAGACGGCCCCCTATTCAAGGAATGGCTTGTGGTTTCCGAAGCGCCGGGCTGCCTTAAACTGCAACGACGCATTCGGCTGTACAAATTGTTAAAGCGCATCGATCTAAAAAATACACTGATGCGGGCCTCGGTGCGAGAACCAGAGGGGATCCACTTCGCCTTTCCATTTCAAATCTTGAATGGGGAAGTGCGCATCTATTCGCCGTGGGCCATCGTGCGACCCGATAAAGACCAGGCCATGGGCGCTAATAAAAACTGGTTTTCCGTTTCGTATGGACTGCAAATTTCGGATGGCAAATTCCAGGTTGTTTTCGTCCCCCTGGACGCACCTCTCGTCGAAATTGGCGAACTTTCGGCCGACCCGATAGTGTGCGGCTGGAAGGAGAAGATAGGCCATTCTCAAACGGTGTTTTCTTATGTAATGAATAACTACTGGGAAACCAACTTCAAAGCTGATCAACCAGGAACAACCCACTTTGAATATTCACTTTATTTTCAACGGGAGACGGAAGATGCAGCACTATATCGTCTGGCTGTTGGTAGGGTTCAGCCGTTACGAATTTACTGGGTAAAACCAAACGAGAAGTTGTCGGTGCCACCCATCCGCATTCAAGCCAAAAGGTCGATCCTAACCCGCTTGCAGGTATTATCCCCCTAAAGGGCCTGGTTAGCCCGGCTGTTTAATCCGACAGGAGAATCTGAGCGAGTCATTTTTGACTGGCATCCAGAAGCCCCTGGCACACTTTATCTTGCCAGCCCTTTTGGGCAGAAAATCCGCCCGATTGACAAAGAACTTACGATTCCAGCTTTTGGGATACGTACGGCGGTGCTGGAAAAATAACCGGAATCCGTTTCCTATTTTCTCAAGCGCGGAATAAATGAACCGAGGAAAACATGGAAAATCGATTTTCTTTCAGACTACTGTGAAATACCCGTTTGCGAAGCCAGTTGTTCAGTTTCCTTTCCAAAACCCCATATCAATTCAATTCTGCACCGTATCTGGAGGCCTCCATTAACGGAACAGAGGTCTCCCTTTCTAATTCTTTTTCTTAAAGAACCAAATACTACTCCACAAAATGCCTGCTACTACCAGCTCAATGATCACCGCTTTCAGATTATGTAAGCTAAACAGGCTGGGAATAAACTGGCCAAGACTCGATTCGCGCCGAATATCCAGGAAAACCGTCACGGGCGAAATGACATAACGTCCAGAAAA
Organism: Deferribacteres bacterium JdFR-76; assembly: GCA_002011685.1. GTDB lineage: Bacteria > Zhuqueibacterota > JdFR-76 > JdFR-76 > JdFR-76 > JdFR-76. The sequence goes on along the minus strand of MTOL01000183.1, from coordinate 2,608 downwards.
TGGCCAGAACAGTTGCTCTCCAAACGGATAACTGGTATCTGCAGCAAAAAAATCGGCTATCAGGTGAAGGGAATAGAGAAAAAATACCAGAGGAGCCAATTGGGGAACCCGGGCTTTCATTACCCATTTTTCCACTGCATAAAGAACCGCAAACAGTAAAAACGCCGCCGCAAAACTGTGGGAGGCACCATGATGAAACCGGTTAGGTTGCCCTATCAAAAATCCAGGTAGAAAGTCGAAATCCGGTAAAACGGAAATGAAAGAGATGAAAATTATGGCCAGAAAACTGCGACGGATCGGTTTCCGTTTCCAGCTCCAGTAAAACAGATATCCAAAAAGGGAATGTCCTATTGGTGTGGGCAATTTGGGTATCCCTTTTTATTGATATTTCCATTTCCCCGTGGCTTGTACAGTCTGCTTCCACTCCAACTGCATCGATTGCCGCTTAGTCATCCCTTCACGGAAACATTTCGGCCTTCTGTATTGAAGTGGTTTGTTCTGAATACAGGTATTGAATATTACGCATTTAACGGAAATTTCGCCACTCTTCTTTTTCTGAAGATTCGACGGAAAAAGATCAGGCAAGAACGAGGTGGCCTACCAGCGAACCAGCCGGCGCAATTCGCGCATTCCTCTTCGACTCATGGGAAGCTGGCTTTCCTGAGTATCTGCCATCAAGACCTGGTAGGTTCCCTTAAACCACGGCACGATCTCTTTGATCTTATTCACGTTGATCAGATATTTTCTGTGGATGCGCACAAACTGTTTCGGATCCAGCTCAACTTCCAGCTGACGGATAGAGCGGTACCGGATAGGCCCTACGAACTGGCGAAGATGAGCAAATACCGTCCCCTCTTTAACCGAAAAATACACCACATCTCCAAGAGCGACCACACGCGAGTGGTCATTTACAATCACGGATATGAAACGGAGGTATTCCTTTTCCTCCTTTGGTTTTGCAGGTTCGCCACCTATGTCCAGCGTTCTTTTGATCTTCTCCACCGTTTTCTTAAACCGCTCTGGCTGCACCGGTTTGACCAGGTAATCCACTGCGTCCACTTCAAAACCATCTACAGCATATTCAGGAAAAACCGTAAAAAAAACAAACAAGGGCGTGTATTCAAGGTTTTTGATCTTTTTGGCCAGTTCAATGCCATTCATGCCCGGCATTTCAATATCCACAAAAGCGACATCGGGATATAGCTTCCGGATCTGATCAAACGCCTTTTTCCCGTTTCCTGCCTCGGCAATAATTTTGAACTCAGGAAACTGTTTAAGCAAATATTTGAGGATTCTCCGCTGATCGGGATCATCCTCTGCAATTACAGCCCGTATCACTTTTTTGGCCTTCATGTATTTCTCCACCCATTACAACCCATATTATCATCCATTCAAGAAAATAATCGACCGTTTATTGAAAATTCTTGAAGTTGTTTGAACGTATAAAGAAAAAAATAAGGGGGACAAAAAATCTTTTCCGACGATAGCCAATCTATTTAACTCAATTGAGGGGAATCGAACGGCTAAGTGGCCGAATGGGGATCATTTTCAAATCCATTACACTGAATCCGGCAACGCCCAGCTTTTTCTCCAGCCAGAAAATGATGTCCATCGGCATCGAGAAAGAGCGGTTGAGTTGCCGCAGATAAATAAGTGCGTTTTCCGGACGGTAGGCCGGCCGGAACGGTCGGTTGCTGATCAGCGCATCAAAGATATCGAAGTTATACAAGAGCCAGATGATATCTTTCAGTTCGGGATGATCTTCCCGGAATTTTTCTGGCCGGTGGTGATACAATACGGCCTGTCCCAGAATAAAATCCTGCCCGTTGGTATAATAGCCAATCAACAGGTTTGAAATCATGGGATGCTGGTCCATCAACAGGCGTTCTTCCTCTGAATAAATCTGACTGGAAAATAGAATGGAGTTAGGTAAGCGGGAAATGCCGATGTCCATCAAGAGGGCAGACTTTAAGGCCATTTCCAGTTTGGAATAGGACATGCCTGAATCAAGGCCAAAACGGGCGATCATGGCAAAAACGGCCAGTGCATGATGATAGTAGTAGCCGAATCGGTGCAGCCAGGCGATTTCCCGCCAGAGAATCTCTGGCAGCTCCAGGTGAATGACCCGTTCAAGGATTTCCTCGAAGTCATCGCGCGTTGACCACAGAAAGGCATACTTTTCACTTTCATAAAGTCCGTGAAGATGATCAAAGACCATGGTTTCGCATAGTGGCATTGGCTGCAGCAAAGTAGCTTCATTAAAGACAGGCAGATCATGCCAGCAGTTTTCATCCACACGGAGGTTGGGCCGCGCGATGACCTGCTTATCCAGGGCCGTCACAAACAGGAAAAGCCGTCCAAATGCCTTCTTTTTCCGGGGAATAAAAACCATCATGTTTTTCTGGCTATCTTTTTTGCACGTCTATTTTCTAATTCCTCTATCGACAGGCCACGCCATTTTCTTAACCGCGCATTTGATATGCATTTTGGGGCCGAGGCAAGGCAATCCTGATTGAAATCAAGAAAAAACTCAAGAGATTTCCGATACATTCAGCAGAAAAGCGAGGCGGGATCTTTTGCCACAGAGTACGAATCCCTTACTGGCGGG
>MTOL01000236.1 GCA_002011685.1 Deferribacteres bacterium JdFR-76 | reverse complement strand
CTGCCGCAGCAGGAACCAGACAACCCATCCGATGGCCCACCCCAATAGCGCCCCAGCTGCCACATCCGACGGGTAATGGACACCCACATAGGGCCGTGATAGAGCCACAAGCCCTGCCACGGCGAAATAGATCCAGCGGCCTCCCGGATAAAATCTGGAAAAAAGCGCGGCGGCCGTAAAGCTGTTGGTCGCGTGAGACGACGGAAAAGAATAGGATTTACCGCAGCGGTCCAACAAGCGGACCTCTGGAAGGACACGGCAGGGCCTTTCGCGCCGGAAAACCGGCTTGAGCAGGGAACTACTCATCTGGTCTGAAATGCTGATAGCTACAGCCAGCACCAGAACCGCAAGCCGCCCTTTTCTTTTCCCTTTCCAGAGGAGCCAGATAACAACCAGCATCCCTGGCAGAAACCAGCTCTCCTCTGCTGTGATAAAAGGCATCACAACATCCAGGACTGGATTGGCCCAGGAGCCGTTGATCCAGTAAAAAAGGGCCCTGTCGATCCCGAGGAAATCCATCGTCCCACATTCCGCTTGCGAATGCCGGGACCCGGGAATTGCCCGGGCCCCATCGATCCCGTTAAACCGAAGGAAGATTCAGTACTTCGTCCAGAAATGCTTTAATGGCCTTATACGCCTTTATGCGGTTTTCAATTTTCCTCAGGCCGTGTCCCTCATCAGGAAAGATCAAATACTCAACCCGGGCGCCCTTTTTCCGCAGTGCTTCCACAATCTGATCGGATTCAGCCTGTTTTACGCGCGGATCATTGGCACCCTGAACCACAAATAAGGGCCGGATGATTTTTTCAGCGTGGAAGTAAGGCGATCTCTCGCGGAGAAAATCTGCTTCCGTTTCGGGATTGCCTACCTCGCGGTAAAAATAGTTGCGGAATGGCTCCCAGTAGGGTGGAATTGTGGCCAGCAGTGTAAGCAGGTTGGAAGGTCCGCAAATGTCAACGCCGGCGGCAAATTCTGTGGGGGCAAAAGCCAGCGCGGCCAGAACCATGTAGCCGCCGTAACTACCTCCCATAATAACAACCTTGCTGGTGTCAACATAACCCAGCTTTGCCAGATATTTTTTGCCCCAGATAACATCCTGCAGAGGAGCTCCCCCCCAATCGTGGTCATCCAGCTGATGGTAACTTTTTCCAAATCCGGTACTGCCACGGACATTGGGCTTCAGAACCACATAGCCATGGTTGACAAAAAACTGCGTTACCGGATCAAACCCTCTGGTAACCTGCGCCATTGGCCCCCCATGAACGGAAATAATGGCCGGATACTGTTTCCCCTTTTCCAGGTTTTTGGGAACGTAGAGATACGCAGGAATTTCCCGTCCGTCAAATGTCGGGTAGCGGATATAAGCCGATTCAACCAGGTCTTCACGGTCAATTGAATCTGGCAAGCTCTCGGTTAGCTGCCTGACTTTCCCTTTGGCCAGATCCAGCAGATGCAGATCATTGGGACGTGTGTCGCCATTGGCATAAAAGGCCAGATACTTTTCCGAGCGGGAAAAATGGAGGCCTGAAATCTCCACATCCGGCATGTCAGGGAGAGGAACGGGTTCTCCGGTTTCCACCCTGGTGATTTCAATCACACGGTGTCCGTCCACGTTGGTTACCGTGTAAAAATAATGACCATCATGGGAAAAACCCGCATCCACAATGTCCCAATTCGCCTCTTTTACGACCTGAGCTTCCAATGTTTCAAGGTTAATCTTCTTCAGCTTGATGAATTCTCCTCCTTCATCGGATAAATAGTAAAGTTCTTTTCCGTCGGGGGAAAAATCTACCGCCTCGTTGTAGACTTCCCCTTCCCCCTCTGTAAGAAGGCGGGCCTCTCCGGTTTCCACGTCGTAAATCATCAGATCCTGATCTACTGCCGAATTAAAAATATTGAAAGCCAGTTTATTCAGATCCCGGGAAGCAGCGGCCAGGGTTTCTGTGGCTTTTGTCCGGTAAATCATTACCGATTTCAGGGACGGCAAATCCATCCGGTAGACATCAAAAAAACGCGGGTCCCGGGCATTGGAAAGATATAGAAAGGCGTTGCCATCGTAACTCCACATACCAAATTGAGCTCGAACCTTCTCACCTGGAGTAAGGTCCACGGGCTCTCCGCCCTGAGCAGGCATGATAAACAAATGGAAATTTTCATTGCCGCCGAAATCCTGCATAAAAAGAATTGAATCCTGGTTTGGACAGTAGGTTGCAAAAAGGATACTATTTTGGCTTTTTGTTAGCTGAACCGGTTCACCTCCCGATACGGACACAGTCCAGATGTTGAATTGTCCCGAGCGATTGGAAATGTAGGCGATGGTCTTTTCATCCCGGGAAAACGAACTTCCAAATGTCCTCGGGATTGACATCAGACTTTCCAGCGAATACCGTCTGGGAGCTTTTTTGCCGCACCCAAAACTTCCGGCAACTAAAACCGCCAGAAGCCCCCATAAAATCCAGCGACGGTTCTTTTTCATCTTTCCTCCCTCTCTTTTTGTTCTCTCACGAACAATTTTGCTGCCCCTAGCTCTTTAGGTCCACCGTATACTTTAGCTGCTATTCCCCCGGAGTCGGTTTCTTCAGAATTCGACCGCTTTCCGCCCGCTATAATTTTTTCCGACAATATCCGTACCCCTGTCACCATCCACATCCCCAATCCGGGCAATATGGGCTCTTCCTGTTCCGAAAACAACACTTTGCCAGCTATCCCCCAACCGAATGTTCTCGAATACTATCAGGCGTTTTTTGAATTTTGTGCATCTCACTCACAAAAACATCCACATCACCATTCAGATCAAAACCGGCTATCTCCAGGGAATGGACTCCCTCGAGTTCCTCAGAGGAGATACGGTGTTCCATCCAGCTTGGATTCTCAAACCATGAAATCCAACTTTGTCCCTCCAATTGGTTCAGCACAATGTCCTTTTTACCATCTCCATCAATATCAGCGATGCCCGGCCGGGCGGCAGTCCGGTTCCCAGCCTTTGCCAACCAGATACATCCCCCATGCTGTCCCGTTTCATCTGCATTTTCATACCACCGCGTGGACACAGCAGGATCCAGATCTCCATCTCCATCTATATCCCCAACATCGAGTCCCTCTCCTGCGGGATTATCAATAAGGTGGCGCGTCCAACCTTCCCCACTCTGCCCCGGAATTTCAANCCAGCTCAGCTTTGAAGGAATTCCATTCCGTGACGATTTGCGGAAGATAACCACATCGGGCCAGCCGTCCGCATTCAGGGCGCCTGCAGCCAGATCATGAACAAACCCTGCTCCCACAGAGTGCCGTTTCCAAGTTCCTCTGGATCCGTTACCTGGGTTTTCGTACCATTCCACCTGATCCCTGGAGATACAGCTGGTCAAAATATCACCATCGCCATCCCGGTCCAGGTCTACAACTTCACCATCGGTGGTAAAATCTCCAGCTGAAACCACAGACTTTTGCCAGTCCTTCGCCCGGTGCCACNCAATTCCTACCGAATTTTGTGACCCTACCATGACATCTTCCCATCCATCCATGTCAAGATCACCGACGGCGCAAACATCCAGACAGCAGCCATCTCCCGATGGCGGCCTTTCGTCAATCAAAATATGTTCAAAGGCAATTTTGGAGGGGAAAATCACGTCGGGACGGGACAAACAGGCGAATAGAAAAAAAGCAAATAATAAAAGGAACCTGTTTCCTTCTAGGGCACGGGCGAATAGAAAAAGGGAAATATTTTTTTGGACGGGTAAAGGCGTCCCACCCATCCTGCTGGCGAATAAAAAAAACAATCCAGCTCCCTTCCTGCTCCTTGCACAATGCAGCATTTATTTTCCCATCTCCATTTTCATGGAGCTTTACTTGCTTTTTTCTGCCAAAGGAGAAAGGTCCATTTCGGGCGGCTCTTCGCATTTCCGGACTTGAAAGAGCGACACATTGGGCAGCAGAGCAAGTCCCAGTACGCTGGGTAAAAGGATATTGACTGAAAATAGCAACAGGGATGCTTCAAAGGCATGGATTTTTCCGACGCCCAGCCCTCCCAGAAAAAGAACCGCAGCGGTTTCACGGACACCAAGATCTGCCAGAGAAACCGGAAAAATGGTTTTGAAAAAGAAAACCAGGACTATTCCCACCAGAACTGGCCACAACGGATAAGGCGCAAACGCATTCAGAAAAAGAAACAATTGTAAAAAGGTAACGGCGTAAAGGGCCGAGGAAAATAGAAATATTTTGGCCACTGTGTTTCGGTCCAGTGCGGCCAAAATGGTGGCGAGCGGTCTTAACTTCCTGAATGCACCGTGGGAGAGCCGCCGCGACAAAGAGGTTAGGCACCGGTGCCTGTTTAAAGAGAAAAAAGAGATGCTGAACAGGATCGTTCCAAATAGTGTCCAGAAAATCCAGCGCAAAGAAGCAAATTCAGGTCGCAGTACAAACGCGTAAAGGTAAAGGGCAAACAGACCGCTGATCAGGATAAAAAGATTATTGGAAAACTTATCCACCACAGCCAGGGATGAAACGTGCAGTTTTTTGCCGTTTTCGAAAAACAATCCTCTGCCCAGCTCTCCCAAGCGTCCTGGCGTGACGATGCCAAGGGTATATCCGACGAGAATGGACCCAACAACTTGTCCAGCGGTTACCTGCAACATGCCACGCCGTAGGAGAAATGCCCACTTCCGGTACTGGATCCAGAAATTCAATCCCACCAGTAAAGTGGCAGCCACAAAATAGCTCAGCCGTGCACTGCGGAATGCAGCGGCAAAATCCTGTAATTTGCCCAGTTGCGAAGCGATCACATACAGGGCGGCGATAGCGATAGTCAGCCGGAACAACCACTGAAGCATATTTTTGCCGGAATGGGTCAATCTGCCTCCCTTTTTTGCACTTGCCAAATATACGAAATCCGGCTCTTTCGCACAATAAAACATTCGGGCACGGTATCAGGCTCTGCATGCGCCGGAGAATGGGAAAAAACTGGGCTAATTTTGCCCTGGCGAGCTGTTACAGAAATTCAACAAAAATGCAATAATTGGGCCATTAATTCATTGTTTTTTTTGATAATACACATGGAGCCAATTCAGGCAAAATTTATTGACATTTTGGGTGTTTCCTATTATATTCAGCTGGATTTTCAGAAATTCTGTTTTCAAATGGGAGGATGTTTATGGCGCAAGCGTCCAGCTTCCGTTCGGGAATGGTTCTGGAACTTGACGGCGAACTGTGGACGATTGTGGAAGCACAGCTGGTTCAGCCCGGGAAAGGTGGCGCATTTGTTCGCACCAAGCTGAAACACCTGCAAACAGGCCGCATTGTGGATCGCACCTTCCGTTCTGAGGAAAAAGTTAAGGACGTTCGGGTTGAGAAAAAACCCATGCAATTCATCTACCGCGACGGAGAACAGTTCTATTTTATGGACAAAGAAACCTATGAGCAGATTGCTGTGGACCGTGATTTTCTGGGCAACGCCATCAATTACCTGAAAGAGGGCAATGATGTGGAGATTCTCTTCCACGGAACGACTCCTGTCGGTATCGAACTGCCGTTTTTTGTGGAGCTCAAAGTAGTAGAAACGGAGCCGGGCGTTCGCGGGGACACGGTTTCGGGCGGTACGAAACCGGCCAAACTGGAAACCGGGGCCGTGGTCCAGGTCCCGCTGTTTATTGAAGAAGGAGATATTGTAAAAATCGACACAAGAACCAACGAGTACGTTGAACGGGTATAGCCTTGGGCCCGATGCCGCGACGTAAGGAGGTCTTATGAAAGCGAGCGAGATCCGCAAACTCATCAAAATTGTTGAAGAGAGCAATATTGCCGAGCTCGAAGTTTCCCGATGGGGAAGAAAGGTTCGAATCATTAAATATCCGAAATCCTCCAACAATCATACCGTANCCACCGCTCCGGTTCAGCCACCGGTCGCAGAACCAACCGCTGTTCTCTCTACACAGGCGTCTCCGGCAGTTCCTCCCAAAACGGAAACGCCTGCCGTTTCACCACCTGAAGAGAAAGCAGAACCCAGACCGGTAGAAGCCGCTCCC
>MTOL01000238.1 GCA_002011685.1 Deferribacteres bacterium JdFR-76 | reverse complement strand
TGGGCTGCGGCCCCGTCCACACAATGTCCTCCACAGAAAGATCATCCCCAAAAACCACCTCCCGGTCTCCATCAACATCAATCAGGGCAGCCAGACCGGGAACATCCAGACCCCAGTAGTAAAGGAAGGTGCTGTCCTGCCGAAACGGATAGACGTTGGCGGGGTAATTCATGGGAGATTCATCGTTTCCAAGAAAAAGCAAAACGCCGGAAGAAATACGGGACTTCAGCTCCTTTCTTCTTTGAACGTAAACCTGGGCGGGAAACATTGGCCAAATCCTCCTGGTGGTTTTTTCTGGTTTTACACAAAATGTCTGAAGCCGCAGCAGAAAACGGCCCGCATCTTCGGTTTATATGGTAGGGAGAAACGGGTAATTTTGCAACAGGGAAATGCTGTTTGTTTCCGGGCTAAAGGGATTCTGCCTGCGGGCAAACGCAACCGCTGGCGGAGCCTCCCCCCAGCAACTGCTTCTCACAACACCGCTTCGCACGGAGAAACGGCCAGCGCTGAAAGACCGGAAACGCTCCTCTTTCTGCGGCGGAAAACAGAACGGGAATTAACAGAAGGACGAACTCCTGATTCGGCGGAAGTCTGTACCGGTTGCCAGCCCGGCTGGCAATGCAGCCATCTTCCGTCTGCTGCTCTGTTCGGTTTCTTTATTTTCCGGGCACCCTGCCGGTTCTCCAGACCCGGTAGAGTCCGGCTGCCATGAGAATCCACCCCGGGATAAAAAGCCACCAGGCGAACGCATCCGGCGTCCAGCTCTGGATGGCTTCCATGCCCCCCTTCAGGTATACAGACAACCCCTTGTACAGGAAAGAGGCCAGATCAATCAGGGCGCCGGTCACAAACAGTCCCGCAGAAACCGCATCCGCACGGTACTCCGCATCTGACAGGAGGACGGCACCGCCCCACACGGCAAACAGAAGCGCGATGAAGGCGGGGCAGACCCAGGGCCCCAGCCAGACCGTGGGAAGCAGAAACAGGATGTCCCATTCACCCCAGGCCACCGGCCAGCCGATGGAAACCTTCAACCAGAAGTAATAGAAAATATCCCATACACCAAAAATGTAAACAAACGCGGCAAAGCGGCGCACGAAGCTGGGCCGTTCCGCCANAAAAGCCACNCTGAGGATCATAAGAACCGTGGCGGCCTCCCGTCCCAGCTCCAAGACAAAATCCAGCGGCCGGAACGGACGCATGGGAAACAGGGATAACATACTATCCGGGTAATAGAGTTCCCGCAGATAGACTACCACAATGGCTTCCAGATAGGCCATGGCAATGGCGTAAACCGTAATCCAGAAAAGTTTTCTGCCCATACCTCCCTCCCGTGTTTTTGAGGTCCGGTAGCGAATAATTTAGCGATTTGCATTCAGGATTCAAGAGATTTCGGAGACTACATGCGAAAGAACATTGGTCTGGCCAACGGTTCTCTGGATGCTGCACAGGGCTGCACGCCCGTTCCCAATGACCTTCCGGATTTCTTCCTCCAATGGCAGGTTTCGGTGGAAAGGGAGCAGACTGGCTGGCCGCCAAAAAAATCATCACCGGAGCGAAAGAGAAGATTCCTGTTGACCCTTTGCCCGAAAATACATAGCTTGCAATTCCGGGTTGTCGAACAATCATCCAGAAGAAACAAGGGAGGGCACGCAATGAAAAGATGGTATGGTTTTGTGGCTGCGCTGTTCATGGTTGCCGGGCTGGCCGTGGCAGCTTTTGCCCAGAAGGAAGCCCGACTTTTGCGCTTTCCCGCCATTTACAAAAACCAGATCGTTTTCACCTATGCCGGTGATCTTTATACGGTTCCAGCGGAAGGCGGTATTGCACGGAAACTTACGAGCCACGAAGGCTACGAAATGTTCGCCCGCTTCTCTCCGGACGGCCAGTGGATTGCCTTCACCGGCCAGTATGATGGCAACACCGAGGTTTACCTGATGCCGGCTCAGGGCGGCATTCCCAAACGCCTGACCTACACCGCAACCCTCAGCCGCGATGACGTATCCGACCGGATGGGTCCCAACAATATTGTAATGGGCTGGACCCACCGGAATCCCAAAATCGTTTTCCGGTCCCGCATGAGGTCCTGGAATCCGTTTATCGGGCAGCTGTACCTGGTTACACCAGAAGGCGATATGCCGGAAGAGCTGCCACTTCCGCGCGGAGGCTTCTGCTCCTTTTCTCCCGACGACAAAAAACTGGCCTACAACCGCGTCTTCCGCGAATTCCGCACCTGGAAACGCTACCGCGGCGGTATGGCTGACGACATCTGGATCTACGATTTTGAAACCAAAAAAACCACCAACATCACCAACAATCCGGCGCAGGATATCATTCCCATGTGGCACGGAAACAAAATTTACTTTCTCTCCGACCGGGATGAAAACCGACGCATGAACCTGTTTGTGTACGATCTGACTACCCAAGAAACGCGCCAGCTTACCCATTTTAAGGAATTTGACATCAAGTTTCCCTCCCTGGGTCCGGATGCCATCGTTTTCGAATACGGCGGCTACATTTACCGCTTCGATCTGGCAACCGAAAAGGCGGAAAAGGTTCCCATTTACATTGCGGACGATCAGGCCTGGGGCCGCGGTGGTATTGTAAAAGTCAGCGACAAAATCACCACATTCGATATTGCCCCCAATGGGAAACGGGCTCTCTTTGGTGCCCGCGGTGACATTTTCACTGTCCCGGCCAAAGAAGGTCCCACGCGCAATCTCACCCGGACTCCCGGCATTCATGAAAGAAACCCGGTCTGGTCTCCAGATGGCAGGTGGATTGCCTACATTTCCGACGCCACCGGCGAAGACGAAATCTACATTGAACCGCAGGACGGAAGCGGCAAGCCGGTACAGATCACCCGCGGTGGCGAAACGTACAAATACGCCATCCGCTGGTCACCCGACAGCAAAAAACTGCTCTGGTCAGACCGCAGAATGCGGCTCCGCTACGTGGACATCAACAGCCGAAAGATTCATGACGTTGCACAGGCCAAAGTTTGGGAAATCCGTCAGTACGCCTGGTCGCCGGATAGCAAATGGATTGCTTACGCCATGCAGGAAGAAAATGGCATGTCCCGGATCTACCTCTACTCACTGGAAACGCGAAAAACCTATCCCGTCACAGAAGGCTGGTACGACAGCTCCCAGCCGCTCTTCAGTGCCGATGGGAAATACCTTTTCTTTGTTTCCAACCGGGATTTTAATCCCATTTACAGCTGGACGGAGTGGAACCACGCCTATGTGGACATGGCGCGTATTTACCTGGTCACCCTTTCGAAAGAGGTGGAATCGCCCTTCAAACCGCGAAGTGATGAAGCTAAGGCAGCAGAAGCGAAAAATTCAAATGCCCGTAAAAAAACTTCTTCCAAAAAGAAAAACAAAAAAGAAAAGATCACGGTTACCATCGATCCGGAGGGCCTGAAAGACCGGATTGTGCGCATTCCCGTCAAGCCGGCACGGTACTACAATCTTGCATATGCCGACGGCCGCCTTTATTACATTCGCCGTGGAAGTAAAGATTCCCGGCCGGTTTTTCTCATGTACGATCTTGAGAAGAAAAAAGAAACGGAACTGGGAAGCATCACTGCCTTCCGGATGTCGGCAGACCGGAAGACCATGCTGGTGCGGAAAGGCAAGACGTTTGCAATCATCAAGCTGCCAAAAGGCAAAATTTCGCTCAAAGAGAAGCTGGATCTTTCCGGCATGGAGGTTCGCCTGGACCGGCACAAAGAATGGGTTCAGATTTTCAACGAGTGCTGGCGCCAGATGCGGGAATTTTTCTATGCACCAAACATGCACGGGGTGAGCTGGGAGCAGATCCGCGAAAAATACCGGCCGCTGGTGGATTACGTAAACCACCGGGCCGACCTCACCTACATCATCGGCGAAATGATCGGCGAGCTGAATGTGGGACACACCTACGTGGGGGGTGGCGACATGCCCCGGCCCAAGCGGATCAAGCTGGGGCTGCTGGGTGCAGAACTGGAAAAGGACCCGCAATCCGGATTTTTCCGCATCAAGAAAATCCTGAAAGGGCAAAACTGGAATCCTTCGCTGCGTTCTCCGCTCACGGAAATTGGCGTAAATGCCCGGGAAGGAGACTACATTCTGGCTGTTAACGGCGAATCCACAAAAGCGATGCGTAACATCTTCAAAGCGCTGGTTAACACGGCCGGGAAGCAGGTGAAATTGACGATCCATTCCCGCCCGACATTTGAGGGCAGCCGCGAAGTTACAGTCGTTCCCATTGCCGATGAAAGCGACCTGTACTACTACAATTGGGTGCAGGAAAACATCCGGAAGGTGGAAAAAGCCACGGGCGGCAAAGTGGGTTACGTGCACATCCCGGATATGGGCCGCCGAGGATTGAATGAGTTTGTGAAATATTTCTACCCGCAGCTGCGGAAGAAGGCGCTCATCATCGATGTGCGCGGCAACGGCGGTGGGAATGTAAGCCCGATGATTATTGAGCGGTTGCGCCGAGAAATTGCCATGATTGACATGGCCCGGAATACCATTCCGAAGACCGACCCGGCCGATATGCTCTGGGGACCCAAAGTGTGTCTGGCCGACGAATTCTCCGCCTCCGATGGCGACCTCTTCACGTACCGGTTCAAGAAATACAAACTGGGGAAAGTGATTGGCAAACGCACCTGGGGCGGTGTCGTTGGCATCCGTGGAACGCTGCCTCTGCTGGATGGCGGCTACCTGAACAAACCGGAATTCGCACCCTACGACGTGGAAGGCAAACGCTGGATCATCGAAGGTGTTGGGGTTGAACCGGACATTTTCGTGGATAATGATCCAGCACGGGAATACGCAGGCATCGACGACCAGTTGAACAAGGCCATCGAAGTCATTCTCAAAGAGCTTGAAACCAAGGAGAAACACATCCCGCCCATTCCACCGTATCCGGTCAAGTGACCGTGCGGGACGGCGGCTGACAAAAGCCCTTCCCAACCGGGAAGGGCTTTTTATTATCACGTTTGTGGGAAAAGAGACCCTGTTGGCCATGCCTCGCCTGGATCGCGACCGTTAACACCGACCCGGCGAAGGAACTCCGCAGAAAAGGAATCGGCTGCGGTTCTGTCCGGGCACCCACTACCAAGATCCGTCCGGGAATCGCTGTGCCATTCTGCAGGGTAACGGGGAGAGGAACGGGGAATCCCGGCAGCAGTTTTAACCGAAAAAGTGCTTCAGAATAGCGGGACCTCTGCCGATCTTTTCGGCCCGGTGCATGGCTTCCAGCAAAAACGTTCGGGCTTCCAAAACGGCCTTCTGAATCGGCCATCCTTTAGCCAGCCCGGCCACTATTGCAGCCGACAGGGTACATCCCGTGCCGCGGACTTCCCTGGCGCCAATCCGAGCCGACCGCAACACCTGCACTTTCTCGCCATCGAAGAAGACATCGGCGACCTCCCTGCCGCCGTCCAGGTGGCCGCCTTTTACCAGGGCACTCCGGCACCCCATCCGAACCAGTTCCCGGGCGGCACGCTCCATGCCCGCCAGGTCCCGGACCGGAAAACCCACCAGCCGTTCCGCTTCCGGTATGTTGGGAGTTACTACCGAAGCCAGGGGCAGGAGTTCCCGGCGGAGCCAATCGATGCCGGCCTCGTTCAGCAACTGCGCACCGCTGGTCGAGAGCATGACGGGGTCTACCACCAGATTGGGCAGCCGAAAATACTGCACTGCTCGGGCCACCACCCGCACAATGTCAGCATTTACCAGCATACCGGTTTTGATGCCATCACANCCGATGTCAGTTACCACGCTCTCAATCTGCCGCCAGACCGTTTCCGGCGAAAGGGGAACCACTTCCCGCACGTCCGCCGTGCTCTGGGCAGTGATGGCGGTAAGGGCAGTGGCACCGTACACGCCCAGAGCGGAAAATGTTTTCAGATCAGCCTGAATTCCGGATCCGGCGCTGCTGTCGGACCCGGCGACAGTTAGCGCTTTCGGAATCATTCCGGTGCAGCCTCCTGACGGAAATGGTCCCAGCCACTGGCTTTCAGCCG
>MTOL01000115.1 GCA_002011685.1 Deferribacteres bacterium JdFR-76 | reverse complement strand
TCCTGAGCGATTTTTTTCTGAGCAAGCGAAAGTTTTACTTCCCCCGCAGCGGGCACGTTCTCCTCCCCACCTCCGGATTATATGCGAATTTCATTTCTCGCTGTAGATTGAGTCAGCGAGCGGGCCAAAAGCAAGCAAATTTATGTGCGCATAAACGGTTTGCCGAACAGCAGACTCCTGTTGCCACCCGGATCCCGGGCCTCCCATTTCTATTTCTTCTTTCCCCAGAAATCGCGGAGAAGTTTTTCCCGCTTTTTCAATTCGGCAATCCGTTTTCTGGCCTTTTTGGCCCAGGAACTGCCAGGAGCCACACGGATTACTTCTTCAAAAGCCTGAATGGTGTTCTCGAAATCTTTGTCATCCTTTTTCAGGTAAGCTTCTGCCATATAATAGCGCGGCTCCGGTTCATCGGGCCGCAGCGTACTGGCCCGTCCGAAATGATCGATCGCGTCCCACAGACGCTTGACGCCCCCCCGTTTATAAAAATAGAGCCCCGATGCCAGATGATAATAATACTTTGCTTCCTGATTGTCCGGCTTGGCTTCCAGGGCCTGTTTCAGGGTTTCCATGGCCCGTTTGTAGCGTTTCTTTTTCAGCAAATCTTTCCCTTTTACCGTAAGCAGGTTAGACTGAACATGGGCTGCATCCAGAAAATCAAGTACTTTCTGCAGGGAGTCGGCCAGAGGCTGAAGGCTTAGTGCCCGTTCGTAGCATACCTTGGCAGAATCGTACCACCCCAGAGCACGGTACGCAAGTCCACGGCGCTGCCAGGCATCAAAATAAGAAGAATCCTCTTTCACAAGCTCTGTAAAGATTTTGCTGGCCCGAAATGGGCTTTTTGCCTTCAGAAGCCGGTCCCCTTTTGCGAGGCGTACTTCCCGCCACTCTTTCAGGTACGTATCATTCTGCGGTGCCAGCCTAACCGCTCTCGCGTAATACACCAGTGCACTGTCAATCTCCCCGGTGGCACGGTACACGCGTCCCAGCATAAAGTGTGCATAAGCATTTTGCGGATTCTTCTGAATAGCCTCGCGTGCCAGCTTCTCAAGAAGCGGAAGATCATTGGTCTCCCATGCCTCCCGCATCATTTTGCGCGAAGAATTACAAGCCAATACACCACCGAGGACCAGAAGAAAAATCAAAACCCGCAACCCGTTCATCGATTTTCCGCCTTTCAAAGATTTCAGCTCCATTTCACCTGACGCAAATTTCGAGATAGAATAAATGTCAAAAACGCCGCAAATGCCAGTAAGATTCCACCCAGACCATGATTGCCCAGAACCACCTTGCCGATTCCCACAAGGGCCACATATACGGTCAGAACCGACAGGACGGCATTCACAAAGTTGCGCATTGTCATCATCGGTTCGCCCACGACCTCTTCCTCCAGTTTCCGGGCGATGCGCCGCCACCCAATGCCACCGGGATGCACACGGCGGTAGAACTCAATCAGCACTTTCTCATCCGTAGGTTTGGTTAGAAAAGTAACGGTAAGCCAGATCAGCATAGAAAATGGCACACTGAACAGCAGTGTAATGGGAAAACGGATGTGGGTTGCGGTGGTGTTCGGGTTCAGGATTTTCGGGTCGATGAAATAGTAAACGATCACAAAAGCAACNACACAAGCGGCAATGCCGGAAATTTCTGACCATGCATTTACCCGCCACCAGTACCAGCGGGCAATATAAACCACCCCGATACCTGCATTCACCGCCGAAAGAATCAGCCATGCTGTGAAAATATCTTTCAGGAAAAATGTAACAACAGCACCAATCAGGGCGATCAAAATGGTGGCGGCTACCGACACAATGACGTAATGCCGGTTAGAAGCATTGGGCTTGATAAATGGCTTGTAAAAATCATTGACTACGTAAGAAGCCCCCCAGTTCAGCTGGGTCGAAATAGTGGACATGTACGCGGCAAAAAACGATGCCAGCGTCAGCCCCAGCAGGCCTTTGGGCAAAATGGAAAGCATAACGGCCACATATCCGAGCTCCGGATTTGGGACCAGCTTTCCGTCCGCGTTCATCTGGGCAATTCCCGGAAACATAACCGCTGCCACCAAACCTACGACGATCCAGGGCCAGGGCCGCAAACAGTAATGGGCAATACTGTACCAGAGATAGCCCAAGAAAGAATGACGCTCATCCTTCGCCGAAATCATCCGCTGTGCCAGATAGGCACCGCCGTCCGTATAGCCGGTGGTCCACCAGACCATTCCCAGGTAAATGGCAAAAAGCGAGACGGGAAGCAGGGCTTCATTGTACAGCGGCGGAAGCGGAGAATTTTTGGGAAAGATGGCCAGCATTGCCTGAGAGGCCTCCCCGTAAATTTCATTCAGCCGGCTCAAAACACTATCCATCCCTCCCACGCTGTTGACCGCCAGAACCGCCAGAGTCACGGACATGCTCATGGCCAGGATGAACTGAAAAAAGTCAGTAACCATTACCCCCCATAATCCGGAAATTGCGGAATAGGCCACTGTGAAAAAGAAGCAGATCATTACTGCGGTGAGCTTGTTCATCTTGAACGTGAGCCCCAGAATATTGGCCATGGCCAGATTCACCCAGCCCATTACCAGCACGTTGTAAGGGATGCCAAAATACAGGGCTTTAAAACCTCGAAGAAATCGCGCACCTTTTCCGGAATACCGGACGTTGACCAGCTCTGTATCGGTGAGGATTTGTGCCCGGCGCCAGAGGCGGGCAAAAAAGTAAGCGCCCATCACGTGCATGGGGACCTGCGACCACCAGAACCAGTTGCCAAAAATTCCCTGCTTTACGATGAGCCCACTGATAGCCAGCGGCGTATCTGCTGCGAAGGTGGTGGCAACCATGGATGTGCCCAGCAGCCACCACGGCATCCCCTTCCCGCTGGCGAAATACTGCGTAATATCTCGGGTAGCACGGCGCGAAAAATAGAGCCCAATAGTAATGGAAAACGCAAAATAGAGCAAAATGATCCCCCAATCCACGGCCTTCAGCTGCGCTGAAATTTCATAAAGTTTCGGTTCCATTTTGCCTCCCGCCGTTTTGGACCACGATTTGTCTTGGACGATAACAAACATCCCACAATTTTGCAACGGAAAAAACGGCTTTTTACCCACAAAGTTAAATTCGTTGGGAAGACAAACTAATTGAATCGACTTCCATTTTGTGAAATCCCCTCAAATGTCGCGAACCGCTAAGGCATTCAAACAGGAAAAAATTACAAGCCGAAGCTCATGCACCAGATCGGGATGATATGAAAACATATTATGGGAAAGCCGGGAAGATACGGAGAAAAATCGCGCAGAGTAAAGTCAGTAAATACTCAGAAACACAAGCTGAAAATTATATGGCAGCAAAAACGCGGGGGATTGGCATGCAATTTTGGTCGCTACGACCTGCTCCACGTCCTGCTGTTCTGTTCTTTGTAACACCTGGCCTAACGAAACTTTTGCAGTACATGGCCGATTTCCAGACACACAAACTCAGATATGGGCTACATCGGGAGGCGCAAAAAGAAACACGGAGAAACACGAGCGGACCGATGCGAATGCCTGAATACAAAAAACCCTGACCGGCCTGGCCAGGGTGAAAAACAGGAGGCAAAATTGGATTCAGTTTTTATCCAGCTCCTTTTTCAGCTCATTGATTTTGTCCCGGATCCGAGCTGCGTCTTCAAAGCGCTCTTCTTTTACCGCTTTCTCCAGCTCGCGGTTCAGTTCCTCTAGCCGCTGCATAGGCGACTGCTCAACGGCCTCTTCCTCATCTTCGGCCACCTCCCGGATTGCGGCCTTGCGCATTACCTCTTCTGCCACAAAGATAGGCGCATGCATGCGCAATGCGAGAGCAATCGCATCACTGGGCCGGGCATCCACTTCCTTCTTGCTTCCGTTACTTTTGAGATCGATGACCGCATAATATGTATTTTCCCGCAGGTCATTTACAATAATGCGGGTCACCTTAATCCCAACCGTGTCAAGCAGATTTTTCATCAGGTCGTGCGTGAGCGGACGCGGCGGAGAAATGTTTTCCAGTTGCAAGGCAATAGCCTGAGCTTCGGCAGAGCCAACCACAATCGGAAGCCACCGTTTGTTCACATCGTCGCGCAAGATCACAACAAAACGGTTGGTTGAGGTGTCCAATGTGACCTTTTCTACGCGAACTGCGACGATCATAATTCCTCCCACTACAAAAACTTCGGAAAAAATCCGAAGGTCTGAAAAATCATCCCGGCTGGCTTCCCTGGTAAGTCCTCCAAAATTCCCGATTAAGTATAAAAAAATATCGCATAGGTGTCAAGTAAATTTTGGAACGGCCATATTCCTATCCACTTTAAAAATCGGCTATTTACTACCCCATTTTGAGAGGCAAATTTTGCCGGATTCCACCAAGCCAATCCCGCCTTCCAGCTTTCGGATATGCGTTACCCCAGATGTTTTTCAGCCAGTTTAGCAATTCTCCTGCCGATACTGATGGAAGCGGTAGCCGCCGGCGAGGGTGCATTTAAGACATGAATCATCCCCGGTACCTGCAAAATCCGGAAATCATCTACCAGTTTGCCGTTCCACTCCAGAGCCTGGGCCCTGACTCCTGCTTCTGCAGGGACCACATCCTCTTTGCGCACTTCCGGGATCAGCCGCTGCATGGCCCGCACAAACAGACGCTTGCTGAACGACCGCACCATTTCGGCGATTCCCGTTTTCCAGTACTCTCCCACCATTCTCCAGAATCCCGGATAAAGCAGTGATTCCGCCAGATCCTCAAGATTAAAACGAGTCCGGCAGTAACCTTCGCGGCTAAATGCCAGAACCGCATTGGGTCCCGCTTCTACCTCCCCATGGACCGTACGGGTGAAATGGATCCCCAAAAATGGAAACCTCGGATCTGGAACCGGATAGATTAGATTTTTTACCAGTGTGCTCCGGTGCGGTTTCAGGAGATAATATTCGCCCCGAAATGGTACAATTTTCAACCCGGGACGGAGCCCGCAGGCCCGCGCAATGCGGTCTGAATAAAGCCCACCGCAATTGACCAGCAAGACNGTTTTTAGCGGTCCGGCTGTTGTTTCTACCGCAATCTCTCCTCTGCGCCGCCAGATCCCGAGAAAACGCACACCCAGCCGGATATCGCCACCTTTTTCCTTTATGATACGGGCATAGGCTTCGGCTACCTGCCGGTAATCCACAATTCCGGTCTGTGGTACATACAGCCCCGCCACTCCCTGTACATGCGGCTCATATTCCCGGAGTTCTGCACCTGACAGCCTTTTCAGTCCGTCCAGTCCGTTGGCACGCCCCCTTCGCTCCAGTTCATCCAGGGCAGGCAACTCCCATTTTTCCGCAGCTACAACCAGCTTCCCACACCGCTCAAATGGGATGCCATATTGCTCGCAGAAGCGGTAGAGAAGTTCGCGCCCTTCGGTACAGTTCCGGGCCTTCAGCGAACCCGGACGGTAATACAGACCTGAATGGATTACCCCGCTGTTATGGCCTGTCTGGTGCCGTGCCAGGCGTCTTTCGGCCTCAATCACACACACTTTCCGCCGGCGCTCCACCAGTGCCATTGCCGTAGCCAGCCCAACAATTCCCCCACCAATAATCACAGCATCCCATTTCATCGGGCTCACTCCAACTGCTTGCCATCGCTTTGCAGACTGTCGCCAGCCATAACGCTTGAACGTCCAGTTCCAAAATAGAATAATAATTCTGATGGAAATCTGCTAAGGATAAAAGCGGATTGCTGGTTCTTCCGAAAAATTCCAAGACAAACCGACCTCTACACCCGAAATTCGAGAACCGGAAAGCCAGCAATTCTGCCTCTGACGGCTTCAGAAAACCGAAGCTGAACAGCACTTATTCCCTGCTTTTGTCACGGAAACGGTCGCAGCGCGGCCAAAAAATATTTCCCCCGGTTATTCCGGACCAGCAATATATTTCGGACGGACCTTACCCGCTGAAAATGCCACCTTCCGTGATCTGCGGTAACAGAGAACCCCTTTCTTTGCCCGTTTTGGAATGCCCTACCCTTCTATTCTTTCACCA
>MTOL01000504.1 GCA_002011685.1 Deferribacteres bacterium JdFR-76 | reverse complement strand
GGCTTGCGCGCATGGAGCGAAATTTCGAATCGCTCCGCCATCGGCTGGACGTGCTGCAAAAGGTTATTGACGACGTACTGTGGTACCACAAGGTCGGCGATGTGGCCTGGATCGACAAGGTGCGCATCGTCGGGCCACCGCGCTGGAAAGTGGCCAACCCCAACGCTCCCGGAGCCAAAAACCCCGTGAAGTTTTATGCATATGTTTTCATCCCCAAATGGATTGACCGCAGCAAAAAATATCCTCTCCTGGTCTTTCCGCATGGCGGCGTGCACAGCAATTTCAGTACTTATTACACCCACATTATCCGTGAACTAATGGCACAGGGGTACGTGGTAATTGCCCCGGAATATCGGGGGAGCACCGGATATGGTGAATCGATGTATAAGATGATCGACTATGGCGGTCTGGAGGTGGAGGATGCATACGCATCAAGAAATTTTATGCTGGAAAATTATGACTTCGTGGACAAAAACCGGGTCGGGATCATCGGATGGAGCCACGGAGGGTTAATTACCCTAATGAATATTTTTAACCACCCGAAGGACTACAAGGTTGCCTTCGCCGGGGTGCCCGTCAGCAATCTGGTAATGCGCATGGGGTACATGACGGAAGGATACCGGCGTCTGTACTCTGCACCCTATCATATCGGACAGACCGCCCATGAAAATCTGGAAGAATACAAGCGACGCTCGCCGGTCTGGAATGTGGAAAAATTGCAAACCCCTCTTTTGATCCATACCAACACAAACGATGAAGATGTGAATTACATCGAGGTGGAGCATCTGATCCAGGCCCTAAAAGCCGCAGGGAAAAAATTCGAATACGAAGTATTCAAAGACGCACCGGGTGGCCACAGCTTTGACCGTCTGGATATTATGCTCGCCAAAAAGATCCGGGTGAAAATCTACAAATTTCTCGCCCGGTATCTGAACCCTCCGCGCCCAATCCGCTCCGTTAAGGAACTGATGAAGGCAGGGTACCGGTAAACATAAACTACCCCGGATATGCGCGGAGCATGCAGATTTAGCGTCGGATGGATACGTCCATATTGCGACAAAAAGAGCACTTAAGATCTTGGAAATGTCTGACAAACGGAAATATGGTTTTCCAGGATAGGCAAAGATTTTATTGCCCATTCGCAGAATTAGGGAAAAACCGGTCCGANGGCAGGAGATCATCAGAATACCAANGCTTTTTCATCGGAATTTCGCGGATTCATTTCCTGCTGATTTTATGAGAAGAGGCAAAACCACTGGCAGAATTTGAACGGCGGTCTTATGGTATGGCCTTTCCAGCTGCAATATTTAAAAGGCCCAAAAGCCGCAGAGACGGGGCTAATATTGGGTTTTCATTCCAGGGTATGGTTCATATCTGGCCATAACAAACCCTGCTTATCGGCGCATATCCGGGGTATAACGATTTAATGAATCCTCTTTATACGAAAACGTTTTGAAGAACGTTTTCGCACAATCGCTATTTGATGTGGCGTAGCAGTAAAGGCAGCCATAGAGGCAGGTATTGTAGGCTCCAATATCCCGGCTTCTAATACAACGGCAAGTTTTCCTCTGCGAAGGATCTTTCCGCTCCGGCACTCTGAGGCCAAAAGCCCGCAAAATCCGCGCATCATCAATGCATTTCCCTGGAACGACTCCAGCATGGCTCAGGTCTCGACTTTCCCCGCAACTTTGAATATGAAAACCCGATGACCTGGCAATTTCTGCCAGTTCTCGCAGGAATGCAATAAACCGATCCCCCCTCCTTTCAGGATGTCTTTCAAATTGAACGCCGGCCTTGGACAAATTGCGGCATGTTTTGGCATAGAAATCCACAAAACTAATAATTACTGTATCTGCATACCCTTTAAGATCTCTGGCTATCTGCGAAAACTGTCGCAAGTGGAATTCGTAGGAGTATTCAGGACCGATCAGAATTGGATCATACCGCCACACCACTCTTGAGGGATCCAGCCGGTCGCTCAGCTGGCGAAAAGAACGGAGACGGGACGAATAAGGAGGTAAATGCGGTTCCAAGGTGTAACCATATTCTGTAAGGGTAAACAAAAAATAGTATCTGTATCCTCTTTGGTCCAGTTCGTCCAAATATTTAAGGAATGGGCGTGCATACCGGGTCCAGAAGACCAGCACCTCCGCTTCTTCTGGATTCAGAGGAACATGGTACTTCTGCTGCGGATTGAAAGGATTCCGGACCACGCAAAATCCTTTCCTCACTTTATCCATAAACCATTTCCCATAGAAGGCAGGGATGTCAGTTCTCCGGCTCGCAGAAATGATCATACCGTTTGCCCTGTTTCTACTGAAAGACTGCGCCGGGCATACCAACTGGCGATTTTCTGGGCCAGCTGTGCCTGTCTCCTCCAGTTCCCATACAAGGCCCCTGGAAATAGCCGCTCGATCCGGCGGCCAATATCTTCCAAGTCGGGCTTTGGACTGAAGCCTGCAAAGCGAGTTTGGGGCAACGGCAAAAAACTGTGGGCGTGAATGCGGGCGCCCATCCCCACCAGCTTACGCATCAGAGCAATGCTTTGTTCCACGTCCTCCTGTGTTTCACCCGGCAATCCAAATATGAAATCCACGTTTACCTTCAATCCCGAATTCCGTGCTATGTGTACCGCCTGAAGCACATCATCCACGGTATGTCCCCGATGCGCCATCTTCAATACCCTGGGACTTCCGGATTGGGCTCCGATAATTAGATTGTCATTGTCCGCATACTCGCGCACGAGCCGGACCGTTTCTTCTGTTACATGCTCCGGACGGACCTCAGAAGGAAATGTACCAAAAAAGATTTTCCCATGCGGTTTGAAAAGCCGTGCCAGTTCGTCCAGCAAGCGCGTAAGTTCTTTTAGATTTATTTCTCGCCCATTCTTTGACCCATAAGAAAACGCATTGGGTGAAATTGCCCGAAATGTCGTTAATCCCCGTTTCTTCAAAATTCTCACCGCTTCCAAAATCCCTTCCACGCTCCGGTGCCGCGGTTTTCCACCAAAAAGATAGGATGTTTGGCAGAATCCACACGCATACGGACATCCCCGGGTAATTTCAATCGGACCGTATTTTTCATGCCAATCGGAAAAGGGTGGCATTTTGTTGAGGTCAACTGGCCTTCGGTTAGGAAGGTAACGAAGCCTTCCGTTTTCATCCAGGGAGGCCACACCGGGAACCGTTGTGGGGTCCTTACCCTGCAATAGCATATGCAGAAGGGCCACGAATACATCCTCGCCCTCACCAGGAATTACGTAATCGAACCCCATTTTTAACGTACCTTCCGGGTCGGCGCTGGGATGCGGGCCCCCCGCCACAAAGAGGGCCTGCTTGCTCCGCACCGGCCTTATGAATGCCAGCAGTTCTTCCACCTCCCAGAGCTGCGTGGTGAAGAAAGAAAATCCTACCAGTACCTGATCCGCGCGATTTTGCCAGTACTTGAGGACATGACAAAGTTTCTCCAGATCTTCGGGAAAAGACAGCGGAATTGACCGCAGCTCCTCATGAGACGCCACGGCACCTGCCAGCGCATTGATTCCATACCGATTCGTTTTGGGATAATAAAACACGACGGCAAGCGGATATCTTCGACGCATTCCCGTTAGCATCGCCGCCTGTCTCCGTTCATGTTACGGTTTTTTTCCGGATCCATCACCCTGTCGGTCTTTGCAATGTTTCAGAAAACTGAGCAACGGGCAGCAAACATTTTCTCTTTTCACCTGATCCAGCACCTCCCAATGCTTTCCAATTTCATACCGCTGCCCCTGTCCCTTTTTGCTGATCACCCGAAAAAACCGCTCTCTTTCTAAACTAATCTACAATAGCGCGCCAAGCTACGCAACCGTTTGCCGCGGTTCCAATTGGGAATGGACAAGGAATGTGTTCAGCCCCCTTCCAGACACCGCACGGCAAGACGGCCGTTTCAAAAAGACTGCTGCATCTATCCCGGATGTTCCGAACCGTACCGCTGCGGCAAATTTCCCCCAAACGCAAAAAAGGCGCACCCGGAAAGAGTGCGCCACACGAAAGCAACCGAAAGCGTCCAACTCCGCCTACTGGATGGTCATCTCCTCGAGAATATTGCGGGCACCAGAAAATTTATCCAGAATGAACAGGATGTAACGCACATCCACTGCAATGGTCCTCGTCAAGTCCGGATCAAACTGCCAGTCGCTGGTCATACTTTCGTAATTCCCATCAAAAGCAATCCCCACATATTCACCACGGGCATTCATCACGGGAGACCCCGAATTCCCTCCCGTAATATCCGTAGTCCCCAAAAAATCCACCGGCACATCTCCAAGAACCGGATCTACATACGGGCCAAAATCCTTTTTTTCTGCCAGCCGTTTCAGTTTCTCAGGACAATTGAACGGTTCCTCTCCAGTATCTTTTTCCAGAACCCCGGATAGCCGGGTTGCGTACCTGTAGATTACGGCATCGCGCGGTTCATACCCTTTTACCGTCCCGTACGTGAACCGGATGGTTCGGTTGGCATCCGGGTACAGATCTGTCTTTTTCCACTCGCGGATAGCCTGGATAAGCAGCGGCCTTAACCGTGAAATTTCACCGGAAAATGCCTCACTCTCTTTTTGAACCGCTTCCTGAACCGGGTTCATTTCCGCCGCAAACCGAACGAGTGGATCGTTTAGGTTCATAAGCTGCTCGTTCGACATTTCCATCATACGCATTCGGGCATCCAGATCGGCCAGTTGCGTTTTGCTGTACAGCTCTTGTACAAACCGATGAACGGCCTCTTTTTTACCCAATTCTGGATATCGCTGGAAAATTTCCTTTACCGGGAGGGGCTGCAGTTCGTCCGACAACTCTGAAAGCTTCAGCAAAAACATTTCCAGCATGCGGGCATCCGTTGGCGGATGCAGATCCCTCTGGGCCAGCTTCATGCGCTCTTTCAGACGCTTGATGTTCCGGTCATGGAACTGGGGATCCCGTTCTTTGCTGGGTTTCTGTTTTTCCAGACTCCACTTATAAATGGTAGAGGCAAAATTGTACATCTGGCTGCCGTAATTCATGAAGCCCAGCAAAAGATCCCGATAGGCTGTTTTGTTCAGCCCGGCATACAGGGCACCGATCTGATCCAGGACATGGCCGTATTTTTTCTCCAGATCTGGATTGGACCGCAGAAATTCCTGCAATTTTTCTTCCATTTCCAGCTTGCGTTTCAGCAAACGGGATTTCTTCAATCCCTCCAGCATGCCCTGGTTGTTCTTCAGCACGTTATTAAGCCCCATTAAGCGGGAAGCAAATTTGATTTTCAATTCCGGGTTTTTTTCGCCCTCTTCTTCCAGCACAGCAATCATATCTTTGAAAAGGCGAATTCGCAGCGGGTACGACACCTCCTGAGCATAACGGACGGAATAGGACGACCGGTACCTCATGGTTCGGCCGGGGTATCCCATGATAAAAATGAAATCTCCTTCCCGGATGCCTTTCGTGGAAATTTTCAGATAGGTTCGCGGAGAAAAGGGCACGTTGTCTTTGGAGTATTCCGCTGGGCGACCATCCGGCCCCACATACGCGCGCAGAAATGAAAAATCTCCGGCATGCCGCGGCCACATCCAGTTGTCAATATCCCCGCCATAATTGCCGATGGACTGAGGTGGGGCATATACCAGCCGCACATCACGAATCCGGAGGTATTTGAACAGGTAATAATACATGCCATCGTACATGGAAACCACACGCGCTTCAATCCCTTTATTCTCGTCGCTTTCTTTCTCTTCAATTTCGCTGATCCGACGTTCAATGGTCTTGAACCGGTCCACTGCTTTGAGGTCACGAGAAATTCCCTTCAGAACCCGATCTGTGATATCACGGAACGATAGCGTAACGTAACATTCATAACCGGGCGCCGGCAACTCTTCTTGGAGAGTCTTCGCCCAGAATCCTTCACGGATGTAGTTGTGTTCCGGCGAGCTGTTTATCTGTATGGCCCGGAACGCTACATGATGATTGGTGAGAATAAGGCCTTTTGGTGAAACGAACGCACCCGTTCCGCCACCAACCATGACAACAGCGTCACTAAGGCCCCCACC
>MTOL01000180.1 GCA_002011685.1 Deferribacteres bacterium JdFR-76 | reverse complement strand
GGGTGTGAATTTTGATTTTGTTGGAAGCCTTCAGGATGGGGATGCCACCCGATTTGATGTGGACCATGAAGGGCACGGTGGGTGGCGAGCCGATGAGATCGATGCGCAAATTAATACCTGGTTGAATCAGTCTCAACCGGATATCGTTTTGCTTCATATTGGTACGAATGACGTTAGCAATGGGGATCCCAATAATAGCACCATCGTAGAAATTGAGAGCATTGTGGACAAAATCCACGCCTATAACGCGAATACGGCCATTTTGCTGTGCAGTTTGATTCCCAGAAACGACGCTAAGAACAGCAAAAACGAAGAATTGAATGTTTACATCGAGGACCTCTTTTACCGCAAAAAGCAGGCTGGCTACAAAATTTATTATGTGGGACAGAACGAACTGTTTGAGACAAACCCCAACTGGGCCGTTGACTATCTGGATGATGCCGTTCATCCCAATAATACCGGATATTATATGATGGCCCAGGCCTTTTTCTCTGCAATTATGAATGTATTAAATGGAACAGCGCCCTATGTTACGGACAATTTCAATCGGCTGGATCTGGGCACCTGCTGGGTGGCAGAATCCACCATTTCCATTGTAGGAAATGAACTGGTTAACCTGAATCCGAACCATGATCAGATGTCGGATTGGGATCTCGCTATCTATCGGGCCCAGACGAACCCGTCCCGGGTGTCCTTTACCTGGGGAGCCGGAGCCGATTCGCTGGGAATTCAGGAAGGTGGGTTTGCCCTCCGGTTGAACTCCACAGATCCAGCAACGGCTGACGGATATCTGGTCTGGATCGGTCCAAATAATAAAGTTAACCTTTGGACCATTGTGGATGGCGTGCCGGAATCCCTTGTGCCTGGCCAGAGCGTGCCTTCGGCTGTACCCTTTCCAAAGGCGGGAGACCGGATGCGAGTCGATCTCAGTTCTGATGAATTTGGATATCATTTTGATGTTTACGTTAATGATGTCCTTGCTGCCAGAGTTAGTGATTCAAACCGGCTTCAGGGCCAATCGATTATCCAGTATAGTGGCGTGATTCTCCGCGGAGGGACGAACCTAAATAATCCGGTCGATGACTTTGATATCTACAAAGAAGGCGATGTTACCCCACCAGATCCGATTACGGATCTTCACGTAACTTCTGTATCTTCCACGACTATTACACTTTCCTGGACAGCTCCGGGCGACGATGGGAGCACAGGGCTTGCGGTCCGTTATGATATCCGCTATGCTACCTTCCAGATTGATGCGACCAATTTCGACTCTGCCACCCCCATCGCTGATCCGCCTTTGCCTGCACCTGCGGGAACGGTCCAGGACCTGACCATTACCGGACTTCAACCCAATACCACCTATTATTTTGCAATCAAAACCATGGATGACGTGCCAAATGTGTCAGATCTTTCCAATGTCGCTGTGGGCACAACCACACAGGGGCTTGAGTTTATTGACACGTTCGAAAGAACCTCGCTAGGGCCGGATTGGACGGCCGAGCCCGAATTTACAATTGTGAACGGGGAACTGTCCAATACCTCTCTTGTGGAAGATTGGAATTTCATCGCCGTATACAATGCAAGAAGAAATCCGCTTGAGGTGGCCTTTACTTATGGCCAGCAGGCCCAGGCCCAGGATATTGAAAATGTGGCTATCGTGTTCCTGAACGCGGCAGACGTGAATGCCAGCGGATATATGACATGGTACCGACCATCCAAGAATGGAATCTATCTGTGGGAAGTTGTGAATGGCATAGCCACGAGGCCTATCGCCAATTTGGACAATGTCGGCTTGCCCGACGCTGTTGCTGGAGACGAGCTGAAGGTGGCTCTCCGTCACGACAATCAGGGCAACCACTTCGATTTCTACATTAACAATCAATTTTATGGGACGTTGACGGATCCCAACAATCTTTACGGCGTCAACGGGGATCTGTATGCCGGTGTGATGATGCATGGGAACCGGAACAACAACATCGACAATTTTCGTATTCTTCTTTCTCCGGGAAGCCCATCTGACATCGTGAAAGTCAGCGGTGACTTCCAGACGGCACCCATTGGAACAACTCTGCCGCAGCCTTTTGTGGTGCGTGTCACCGACAACAATGGCAATCCGGTTCCAGGTGTCGATGTGAGCTTTACTGTGCAGAAAGGCGCCGGAACGTTTGACCGGCAGCAGGGAGATGGAAATATCCGGATTGAAGCAGAGTACGGAAACCTCCTTGCTCCCATGGCATCCATTAGTGACTCCACTGCGTCGGGTGGATATTATGTCACAACGGACGTGGTCAAAGGGGGAAGAGATGATATCAATTTTTCTGTGTCTCAGGATGGCAACTACTACATTTGGGGAAGGGTGTATGCGCCCAACGCGGAAGCCAATTCCTTCTTTGTCCTGATGGATAATCAGGTGGATACCATCCTTTGGGATATTGCCGTCAACAAATATGGCCAGTGGGTCTGGGAGCGGATTTCCGACAGGACCCGCGGTGAAATTGTTTTTCAGCTTCAGGCCGGTTCACATACCCTCCACATTCTCGGGCGCGAAAGCCTTTCCCGGCTGGATAAGATTTTGATTACATCGGATCCCAACTATGTACCTTCCGGGCTGGAACCGCCCAGAGGTTATATCACCGATCAGTCTGGGGAGGTGCATGCCTATTTTACTCTGGGTACGGTGGCCGGCGAGCAACAAATCGTGGCAACATCTACCGTCCTACCCGGCAAGAGTGTGCTGTTTACCGTCAATGCGCTGCCGGGTGACCCGGCCAATATAGCCAAAATTTCTGGAGATGGTCAAACAGGCGCTGGGGGAGATACGCTGGCCAACCCGCTGGTAGTGCAAATTACGGATCAGTATGGGAATCCTGTACCTAATGTTGATGTGTACTTCGTAGTTATTTCCGGCGGGGGAACCATTGTTGAACCACAGCCGGTAAAGACGGATGCGAATGGATATGCAGCGTCTACTCTAATTTTAGGGAAGCTTTCTTCTTTGAATCAGGTTAAAGCCTATTCTCCCGGAACTCAACCGGCCGAGGTGGTTTTTTCACTAACGGCCACAGGGGTGGCTTCGAAAATTGTTTCTGTTTCGGGAAATCAGCAGCAGGGGGTGGTTGGAAAACAGCTGGCCAACCCACTGGTGGTGCAGGTACTGAATGATCAGGGAAATCCGATTTCTGAGGTCCCGGTCGAATTTGTTATCACGGCAGGCGGTGGATCCATTGTGGAACAGCAGCCCGTGCTGACAGATGCCAACGGTTATGCTCAGATTCACTGGATCCTGGGAACGGTTTCGGGTATTCAGAAAGTGGAAGCACGTGCTACGGGATTGCAGGGGTCTCCGCTGCTTTTTACAGCGATGGCCAATCCAGATGCGCCGGTGAAGCTGGTAAAAGCTTCAGCAGATAGTTTAAGCGGAACTGTGAGCAATCCGCTAAGCCAGCCTTTTGCCGTACGAGTGGTGGATCAGTACAACAACGGTGTCCCGGGCGATACGGTTCTATTTACCGTCCTTGAAGGTGGTGGCCATTTTCAGAACGGTCAGTCTTCGCAGGCGGTACTTACCGATTCAACCGGCATGGCGAAAGTCACACTCGTGCTTGGGCCTGTGGCTGGCCAATATAACAACAAGGTGCAGGCATCAAGGCAGGGACTCCAGGGGTCGCCAATTGTGTTTGTGGCTTCGGCGAATCCTGGCAGCGCCGCGAAGATCACGTATGTTTCCGGCAACGGACAGATCGGCTATGTGCGGGAACCGCTACCGAATCCGCTCGTCGTGAAAGTTCTCGACGCCTCCGATAATCCAGTTGCCAATCAGCTGGTTGTTTTTGAAGTCATTTCCGGTGGCGGAACGTTAAACGGAGACACCCTTACCCGTGTAGAAGTGTATTCGGATCAGAACGGTCTGGCGTCTGTTACGTTCTGGCCCGGACCGGACGCCGGACAAGATGTGAATGTGATTCACGCCAGTGCCAATAATGGCCAGGCACCGCTGGCCAATTCGCCCATTGTCTTCAAAATTTCAGCGAAATACCGCGGGACAAAAATCGTCAAGGTCAGCGGAGACGGTCAAACCGGTGTTGCGGGTACGGTACTGTCCAACCCGCTTGTGGTGAAGGTTCTGGATGCTAACGACCAGCCGGTTGCAAACCATCCGGTTACTTTCAAGGTGATCTCTGGCGGTGGAAAACTGGAGCCCAGCGGTGCTCAAGAAGTGGTTGTTCGTACCGATGCTCAGGGCCAGGCCAGCGTTCAGTTCCGCCTAGGTCCAACGGCCGGGCAAAACAACAATGTGGTTCATGCCATTGCAACGGATGGATTTGACCCGTTAACCGGGTCGCCGGTGGAATTTAAGGCATCGGCAACGGCTAGCAATGCCACAGCTATCACCATTGTCAGCGGGAATAACCAGACTGGTACGGTAGGTGAGCCACTGCCGGCTGCTCTGAAGGTGAAAGTTGTGGACGATCTTGGCAATGGTGTGGCCAATCACGAAGTGACTTTCCGTGTGATCGAAGGAGGCGGTCACTTCCAGACGGCAAACTCTGATACCTTGCTGAAACTCAAAACGGATCAGAATGGGATTGCCTCTGTCGTTCTTGTTCTTGGCACGGTTGCCGGTACAGGAAACAACCGGGTCGAGGTGACGTCTACAGATGGTATCAATCCGCTTCAGGGTTCGCCGCTGATCTTTGTGGCATCAGCAAANCCGGGTCCCACCGATCCTGACCGCTCAACCGTGACGGCAACCTCTCCGGTGGTAGCGGATGGGAATGCTGTTTCTACCATCACGGTAACATTGGTAGACCGCTATGGCAATCCTATAGCTGGCAAGACGGTGGAGGTTCTTGTTTCCGGAAGCCAGAATTTCATAGTGCAGCCTTCGGCCCCCACCAACGATCAGGGAACGGTTACAGCGACCCTCTCATCCGTGAAGGCCGAGAAAAAAGTTGTAACGGCAAAAAATAAGACGGACAACATCACGTTAAACTCATCTGCTGTTGTTGAATTCGTGCCGGGTCCGGCTGCCCGTCTGCTGAGGACCAGCGGGAATGATCAAACCCGGAATGTGGGAACTGTCCTGAAAGATCCGCTGGTAGTTACTGTTACGGATTTTTACAACAATCCGGTTTCCGGCATTCCGGTGTATTTTGAGGTGAAGAGCGGCGGCGGACGGATTATTGAGTCGCAGCCGGTCGTAACCGATTCCGCTGGACAGGCGAAGGTGCACTACATTCTCGGAGATCAGCCGGGAACCAATCTTGTGGAGGCAAAATCCGGAAACCTGATGGGCAGTCCTGTTCTGTTTACGGCGACGGGTGTGGTATCCAATCCTGCCAAGATTCTGTATGTTTCCGGCAATGATCAGGTAGGGAAAGCGGGAAGTGCATTGCCCAAGCCTTTCGTGGTCCAGGTCGTAGACAATGCGGGCAATCCAGTTAAAAATGTTCAGGTTACCTTTAAGGTTGTTTTCGGAAACGGTCAGATTTCACCTGCGCAGCCGGTTCTGACGGATGCATTTGGCAAGGCCGCAGCTGTGCTGACTCTGGGTCCGCAAGTGGGCGCATATATTGTGAATGCAGAGGCTTCGGGCCTGCAGGGTTCGCCGGTTGCGTTCGTGGCCAATGCCGTCCATGCTGACGCTGCCAAGGTGGTTAAGTATGCTGGAGATGGTTACGAGGGCGCAGTGACCACTGTCGGTAATGTGAAAGTCCAGGTTCAGGATCAGTATGGCAATCCGGTAGATGGATATCCGGTTCAGTTTCAGGTGGTTCAAGGAGATGTGACCATTACCAATCCGCAACCGGATACGACGGACGTGAACGGAATTGCTACGGCTGTCTACCGGTTTGGTACGAAGTCCGGCGATGTCATCATTCAAGCGGTTGCCGATGGGCTGACGGGATCGCCATTGCGGTTCTATCTGAAAGCGCTTCCGGATGCGCCTGTGGCCATTGAACTGGCGGGAGGCAATAACCAGATCGGAACGGTCGGTCACACATTCCTTGATCCGCTTGAAGTCCGGGTTGTGGACCAATATGGCAATCCGGTGCCCAATTATCCGGTAACCTAT
>MTOL01000182.1 GCA_002011685.1 Deferribacteres bacterium JdFR-76 | reverse complement strand
TGCCGCAGGTGAGCCAGCCGTTCTTCGGACGTCTTTGCACGGTTCACAACAAACTTCCGGTCCGCCAGCAGCTGATCCCAGCTGGCCGTCAGCTGCTCCGAAACCTCGGTACTGATCCGCAAATCTTCCAGATCTTCCCGCAACTCTTCTGGAACATTCCACTTATCAGGATCCTTCAGCCAGTTCTTTACCACGGTTCCCTGTCCCCACGTCGTTTGATTCAAAACAAACAAAACAAGCACAGCCGCTATGCCCTGGAACACGTATTTTTTCATCGGGATATCCTCCTCTTCTTCTGTACGCCACGCAGAAGATCTCGGAGTACCGGAGCGAGCGGAGTTTCCCCCGAATAGGCTCGAAGCCATATTTGCACCCGGGCCGGAATTCCCTGCCTCAGATGCCTTTCATCCCGATCCGTCCGAAATTTCTGGTAAACAGCGTGCCATTCTTTTTCTAACCCTTCCAGAACGGATGTGCTCTGCTCCTTCACCAGAGATCTTGTCCGCTGCAGGTCGTCCAGAGCAAGTTCCATTAGCCGGACCAATCCGCCATATGGAAGCTCCGTGGCCTCCAGGGCAGCCAGAGAGCGGTACGTGATGGCCCGCAGAAAAAAATAAGGTGCCCACTGTGCCCGCGGCACCGCTTGCTCGCGGAGCCGGTCCAGATTCCTTTCCAACTCATCCAGAAAAAGGTAACAGAGAGGCTGGCTGGCCAAAACCCCGGCAATGTTTCTTTCAAGATGCTGTTTATCCTCCGGCATGTTTCCCGGCGCCTCCGCTTGAGGGAACAGCAGCAGCACCAAAATCACAACCAGCCCACACCAGCAAAGACCCGCCCGCCTCATTCTGAAGAAGGTCATCCGCTCTTTCTTAAACTCCACAAATACGTCCACGTCATAAACGAATTCAACCGGGCTGCTTAACGGCAATCTCCCACTTCTGAAGGAGCATCTTGAGAAGATCTGGCCGGTCGGTGATGATTCCGTCCACACCCATCGAAATGAACCGCCTCATATTCAAGGGCCGATTCACCGTCCATACGTGCACCTCTTTTCCGAGGCGGTGAAGAAATTCCACCAGCTCCGCATCCACAATGGATGCATGGCCAACGAACCAGTCAAGGTCGCTTTCCACCCACCGCGCGGGAATTCCCAGGCTGGAAATGAGCCCCAGGCGAATCACCGGATTCAGCTGGCGGACCTTTCTGAGTATGTCCATATCAAAGGATGTGATGACAGCGCAATCCACAAAATCTTCTTCTTCCAGAAGTTGTACGACTTTCTGCGGCAGTTCTTTGTGCCTGGGATGGGATTTTAGCTCAATATCGAGCTGCAAACGTCCCCGTACCAGCCGGATTACTTCCCGCAAAGAGGGCACCTTCTCATCTTTGAACTGAGGCGCGTACCACGAGCCGGCATCCAGACGTTTGAGATCTGCAAAATCAATGTTCCAGATTTTGCCACGGCCCGTTGTCGTCCTCCAGAGTGAATGATCATGCAGCAGAACCAGCTCCCCATCGCGGGTTAGTTGCACATCAATTTCCACACAGTCGGCACCCATTTCCATGGCCAGCGCGATTGCACCCAGGGTATTTTCAGGCATATGCCCCGACGCTCCCCGGTGTGCCGTAACCAGCACCTTGCGGCCCACTCCTGCCCAGCCGTCTCCGGTACGGCCCTCTGCGGAAACCGTCGGCAGGCTTCCCGAACCCGCGGCACGACCATTGGAAGGCTTCCTCCCAATGACCAAATAATAAAGCCGGAGAAAGGCAAGGTAGGCTTTTTTAAAAAAGACCTGCATATCCGGGATATGGGATGAAATAAAGCGGCGGGAAGGTTCCCGCCGCAACTCTATGCCAGCACTTCCTCAATAGGTGTGTACTCCAATCCAAAAGCGTCAGCCACTGCTTTGTAAGTAACTTTACCCAGAACAATATTGGCACCTTTCTTGATCTCAGGATTCTCCTGAATGGCTTTCTTATACCCTTTGTCCGCAATTTCCACAGCATAAGGCAGGGTGGCATTGGTAAGGGCAATGGTGGAAGTTTCGGGCACTGCACCCGGCATATTGGCCACACAGTAGTGGATAACGCCATCCACTTCGTAGATCGGGTCGTGATGGGTTGTGGGATGAGAGGTCTCCGTTGAGCCGCCCTGATCGATGGCAACATCAACGATGACGGCGCCCTTTTTCATCAGCTTCAGCGACTCGCGGGTAATCAGTTTGGGCGCTTTACCGCCTGGGATAAGAACGCCGCAGATCACCAGATCAGCGCGCTTCAGCAACTCGCGGATGTTGTGCGCATTGGACATCATGGGAATTACATTGGGCGGCATCACATCACTCAAATACCGCAGCCGGTCCAGATCGATATCCAGGATGTACACCCGCGCGCCAAGTCCGGCAGCCATTTTGGCCGCATTGGTTCCAACGGTTCCACCGCCAATTACCAGCACGGTAGCCGGTTCCACTCCCGGAACACCGCCCAGCAAAATGCCGCGGCCGCCGTGGGTACGCTCAAGATATTTTGCCCCTTCCTGTACGGCCATTCGTCCCGCAACTTCAGACATCGGTGTCAGAAGCGGGAGTTTTCCATCAGCCGTTTCGATGGTTTCATAAGCAATGGCGACGCACCGGGAACGGATGATCGCACGGGTCAGTTCCTCGGAAGCAGCAAAATGAAAATACGTGAATACAATCTGCTCCTCACGGATCAGATCATATTCCTGCGGTAGGGGCTCTTTTACCTTCATGATCATATCAGCTTGCCGGTAGATTTCGGCCGCAGAATCCACAATCTTCGCTCCCACTTCTTCATAAAGTTCGTCCGGAAAACCGCTGCCCAATCCCGCATTCTTTTCTACCAGCACTTCATGACCGTGCTCCTTCAGAAGCTCCGCCCCCACAGGCAACAGCGACACACGGTTCTCATTCGCCTTGATCTCCTTCAAAACACCAATAACCATCTCGTCCTCCTTTTCCTGTTCTCACTAAGAATCTGCCGGCCCTTTTTGTTTGCAAGCCAAACTAATATAAAGATTAATTCCAATTGACACAAGGCAATTTCCGGTCCGCAATTCTTTCTTGATATTTTTCGAAGGCCCAACCGCCCCTCGTCCGGAAAACCCGCTCCGTTTTTGCGCATCTCGGTATTTCATGCGTCTCCGCTGTTCCTGCCCACCGAGCCAGGGCCAAAAAATAGAGCACATCTCTTGTTCGGGATCGGGCACTCAGCTATTCTTCATCCTCCCCGCAGAAAAAGAAGGGCTACGCCGGTCACAGCCAGCACTGCGCCGGTTACTCCCCGCCATTCAACCCGGGTTCCATAAAGGATCCTTTCCACAGGAAGTACCAGGATAGGCATGAGCGACATCAGGGTGGCCGCAACACCGGTTTCTGCGTATTTCACCGAAACCAGCGACAGCCAGATCCCCACAAAAGGTCCCAGAATAATGCCTCCAGCAAGGTACGGCAGGGCATCCAGGCGTCGCCGNAGTAGCCGGACCGGGTTGGTCAGCTTTCCGATAAGAGCCGCGGNCGGCCAGATGGTTAAAGCAGCAGCCAGAATACGGATCAGGGTGGCAAACAGCGGATCCACATTGTACCGAAACGCTTGCTTGGCCAGAATCAATCCTCCGGCCTGCCCAAGCCCGCCAAGAGCAGCGAAAAATACGCCGCTCCAGATCCGTCCACGCGGTGCATCCCCATCCCCTTTCCTGGCCGAGATCACAATCACAATACCCGCCAGCGTTAGCAAAATTCCAAGGATCCCCTTCCGGCCGATTGTTTCCCCAAGGTACAAATAGGCCAGAACAGCGGTCATCCCCGGCGAAAGAGAAAAAACTAGCAGAGTACGGCGCGCACCGATCCGCACCAGCGACTCAAAAAGGCAGGTATCTCCAAGAACCAGGCCCACAATGCCGGACAGAGCCAGCAAAAGGGTGGGAGCAGGTGGAAAAACCAGGGATTTGCCCACCAGCACGTACGACAGAAACAGCAATACAAACGCACCGGGGAGGCGGATCAGATTGACCTGAAACGGCCCCAGCCTTTTCGACGCCTCGGTAAAGAAAAGTGCCGTAAACGTCCAGCACAATGAGGTTAAGATTCCGGCAATTTCACCCAGCAGCACCGCAATAACTCTCCAGCCAAACCGCTCATTGCCCGTTCTTCGCGGAGCAAGCCTGCAGAATCTCCGGTATTATTCGGTATTTCTCGCTAAAATTCAGAGGCTTTCCGCCATTTTTCTTCCGTTTCCCCTTCTTCCGTGCGCTGAGTCCGGTGCGACACAGATGCTTCGATGCTCATCCGTCCCGGTTTCACTTTAGATAGGTTTCAAATAGCTTGAAAATCCGCCGGTATTCATCCAGCCAGCTCGTTGGTTCCCGAAATCCGTGGCCCTCCAGCGGATAGATCGCCAGTTCCCAGTTTTCCTTTTTCAGCTCAATCAATCGTTGAACCAGCCTAACCACATCCTGGAAGTGCACATTGGTATCGATCAAACCGTGGCAGATTAAAAGCGCTCCTTTAAGGCCTTCTGCATAATAGATAGGTGAGCTCCGGACGTAGGCGAGGCTGTCTTCGTAAGGGACATTCAAAATATTGGATGTATATCCGTGATTATAATGGGCCCAGTCGGTTACAGGCCGCAGGGCAGCACCGCAGGCAAATACGTCCGGTTCCCTGAACATGGCCATCAGGGTGATGAATCCACCATAAGACCCACCGTAAATCCCGATTCGCTTTGGGTCCACTCCGCAGGATTCCACCAAAAACCGCGCACCATCCACCTGATCGCTCAAATCCTTGCCACCCATATGACGGTAAATGGCGGTCCGCCAGTNGCGGCCATACCCTGCGCTTCCACGGTAATCAATATCCAGTACAGTATAGCCCCGGTCTGCCAAAAAATTGTGNAACATGTACTCGCGAAAATAACTGCTCCACCACTTATGGGCATTTTGCAGATAGCCTGCGCCGTGAACAAAAATTACAGCAGGGCCGCCCGGTTCTGGATTGCGTGGCCGGTACAGCCTGGCGTAAACGGTTGCCCCGTCCCGCGCCTGAAACGTTACGATCTCCGGATCCCGCCACGGATAGGATTCAAATTCCGTGCTGGTCGAATGAGTGATACGCCGGGCCCGGGCACCGGGACGGTTGGGCATCAGATAAATTTCCCACGGCTTATTGGCGTAAGAATAACGGATCGCCAGCATTTTTTCATCGGGTGAAAAGGCAACCACATTGTTCCCGTCCATCGTGGTAATCTGCTCCAGCTTTCCGCCCTCCAGCGGCATGCGGTAGAAATGGCGGATTCCCGGGTGCTTCAGGTTGGCTGTGAGGTACCAGTATTTATTGTTCCTAGAAATCTTCGCAGTGTATATTTCAAACTTCCCGGAAGTAAGCTGCTTCTTTTCTCCGCTAACCACATCCACCCAGTAAAGATGAGAATAACCTGTAGCCTCGGATTGAAACCAGAAGCGTTTGCCGTCGGGCATCCATCCGAAATTCCCCGGTGTGCGCCACCCGCGGATACCTGGACCGCCAATCCACGCTTCGTCATGCTGCCGGTCCAGCAGCCGCAGCTTGGCTGTTTCAAGATCCAGCGCCATAATCCAGCGGTCCTTGTTATCCAGCGACAGGATGATCACCACAGCATGTTTGCCATTGGGCGACCAGTAGGGCCCGTTGATAAACACTTCTCTGGGCGTCTTTTCGGTTTCTCCGGATCCTGACGCCCCATTTTTTCGACCTTTTCCTCTTTCCCGAAGATAGGCAGGGCGATCAAAAATGCCCGGAATCTGTTTCGTGTCCAGATAATAAACGGTATCCCTTTGCGTGTCATAGATTCCAAACCGGTAGGTAGTTTGCGGTGCCCCCACTTTTGTGCGCGAAGGGATATCCTCGGTAAATCCGCTCTCTGTAACGTAATTGGGAACGATGGTCCGTTTCGCATTCTTCGGGCGGTAGGCGATCCGGAATGTCACAAACCGGCCATCAGGACTCAGCTCCATGCTTTGTACCTTGCCGTTTCCCAGGTAAATCGGCTTAGGACGCTTCGGCTGGAGTTTTTTCTTCCGCTTTTCCCTC
>MTOL01000336.1 GCA_002011685.1 Deferribacteres bacterium JdFR-76 | reverse complement strand
TGTGGCCAGTTTTCGCCATGCTGCCCAGGTGGTAGAGGCTGTCCAGAAAGAATTTGGAACCGTGGACATCCTGGTGAACAACGCCGGTCTGAACCGGGATGGCGTTATCTGGAAGATGGAAGAATCCGCCTGGGATGAGGTTATCGCAGCGGACCTGAAAGGCGCATTCAACTACATCCGCATGGTGGCTCCCATTTTCCGGGAAAAAAAAGGCGGGAAGATCATCACCATTTCCTCCATCAATGGGCTGCGGGGAAAATTCGGGCAGACCAACTATTCGGCTGCCAAGGCCGGGGTAATCGGGCTCTGCAAGGCGGTGGCCAAAGAGCTGGGGCGCTACGGCGTGAATGTGAATGTGGTCTGTCCGGGGCTGATCGCTACGGAGATGATCTCCAGCATGCCAGAGGAGTTTCTGCAGAAGGCAAAGGAAGAGATTGTTCTGGGGCGTATCGGTGAACCGGAAGATGTTGCGGAGCTGGTAGCCTTTTTGGCCAGCGACCGGGCCCGGCACATTACCGGCGAAGTAATAAAAGTGGACGGAGGCCAGTATATATGAAATGTCAGGATGTGGTTTGTGTGGCGGCGTACCGTTCGCCGATGGGCAAATTTGGCGGGACACTGCGCGAAATGGCGGTGTACGATCTGGCTGCTCAGGTCATTCGCCACTTGCTTCGCAGTTTGGATTTTCCACCCGAGAAAGTAGATGAGGTTCTGATCGGACACTGCCGCCAGGCCGGAAACGGGCCGAATCCCGCAAGGACGGCCGCTGTCCGAGGGGGCATTCCGCTGGACGTGCCGGTTACAACCATCAATATGGCCTGTCCGTCGGGGATGAAGGCCCTGGAGCTGGCCTGTTTCCGCCTTATGCAGGGCGAGGCAAGTTACATTCTGGTAGGCGGGATGGAAAGCATGAGCACAATGCCCTACTTGCTCAAAGATTGCCGGTGGAAGGGGTTTAAAATGGGCAACCGGACCCTGTTGGACGGCTGGGCGGATAGCATCGATCCGTTAATCGACCAGGGGATGGGGGAAACGGCCGAAAATCTCAATGACCGCTATGGAATCCCGCGGGAGGAACAGGACGAATTTGCGGCCCAGTCGCACGAAAAGGCCCACCGGGCCTGGGAAGAAGGGCTCTTTGTCCGGGAAGTCGTTCCCATCCAGACGGGCGATGGGACGCTTGAACGGGATGAAACCATCCGCTATCCGGTAAACCGCGAGAAGATGGCCAGCCTTCCGCCTGTGTTCCGGAAAAACGGAACGGTGACCGCAGCCAATGCCTGCGCCATGGCCGACGGAGCAGCCTTTCTGCTGCTGGCCCGAAAAGAGGTGGCCCGGGCGGACGGTTTGCAACCGGTCGGTGAGTTCCTGGCTTTTTCGCAGACCGCCGTGGACCCTGCCTTCATGGGGGAAGGACCGGCCTACGTGATACCGAAAATCCTCAAGGAACACGGAATGGGCATCAGCGATCCGGATCTTCTGGAAGTGAACGAGGCCTTTGCCGTGCAGGTTCTGGCCAATGAACGCGTGCTGAAATGGGACCGTGCACGGCTGAATGTGCACGGCGGAGCCATTGCGCTGGGACATCCAACCGGCTGTTCGGGAGCCCGGATTGTAATAACCCTGTTTCACGCCCTGGACCAGCACGGCAAAGAACTGGGGCTGGCTTCCCTCTGCGGTGCAGGTGGGGTGACCATGG
The DNA here is from genome assembly GCA_002011685.1 of Deferribacteres bacterium JdFR-76. Taxonomy (GTDB): domain Bacteria; phylum Zhuqueibacterota; class JdFR-76; order JdFR-76; family JdFR-76; genus JdFR-76. Next base: position 4,410 of record MTOL01000336.1, on the reverse strand, counting down.
CAACCTTGATCAGGAGGGTGTAATGGTTGAGTGCAAACGCAAAGATCGAACAGCTCAGCTTATCCTGAACAATCCGCCTGTAAATGTTCTAACTGCCGATCTCCTGGACGGGCTTACAGAAAGGCTCGAGGATCTGGCCGGGGATGATGGCCTCACTGCCGTTTTTCTGATGGGAAATGGCAAATATTTTTCCGCAGGGGCTTCTGTGGAAGAACATAGCAGGGACCAGGCCCCCAGAATGATCGAAGCCCTGACCCGGGCCTGCCAGTCCCTTTCACACATGCCGGTACCGGTTGTGGCTCTGGTGCACGGCCTATGTCTGGGCGGGGCCATGGAACTGGTTAGTTTTTGTGATTTTGTGGTGGCAGATCCCGGAGCACGTTTCGGGGTACCGGAAATTCTGCTGGCGTTTTTTCCGCCCTACGCCTGTCAGGTGTTTCCCACCCTGATGGGCCGGCAAAATGCGGCGCACCTGATCTTTTCCGGCAAAACCATTGATGCCCAGCAGGCCCACCAGTTCGGCCTGGTTCAGGAAATTACGCCGCGCCAGGACTGGTCCCGCTGGGCAAAGCATTTTAACGGGCTGAGTCGGCCGGTGGTGCGGCTTGCCAAAAGGGCTTTCCGCGAGGGCGCCGGTGAATTCCCGGAAGAACAGATTGAAAGGCTGACCCGGCTGTTCCTGCAGGATCTTTACGAACTGGAGGATGTGGAAGAGGGTATCCGGAGTTTTGTGGAGAAAAGACCCCCTCAGTGGAAGCACTGTTAACCGATGGAATCCTCTGAATGCCTGTGAACTGGCAGGTGGGTTCGTTTGACCAGGAAATTTATGGTGGTGCATTTGAATGAACTGCGTGTTGTCGTTCGCGGTGGCGGGGATCTGGGTACGGGGGTAGCCCGCCGGCTGTTCCTCGCAGGAATGCGGGTGGTGGTATTGGAGCGCCGGTTCCCCACAGCGGTCCGGTGGTGTGTAGCCCTGGCCAGCGCTGTTCACCTGCGAGAAGTGCGGGTGGACGGGGTTCTGGGTAAACGGGCAGAAAAGCTTCCGGAAAAACCTGTCGGGTGGATTCCGATCCTGGTGGATGAGAAAGCTGAAGCCCTTTCCGCCTGGCGCCCACACGTGCTGGTGGATGCGCGGATGCTGAAAAAAACGCCGCCCGATACCCACCGGGAGCAGGCAGAACTGGTTATCGGGCTGGGACCGGGCTTTTGGGCCGGAGAAAATTGTCACGCCGTTGTAGAAACCATGCGGGGGCACAATCTCGGTCGGGTAATCTGGGAAGGAGGTGCCCACGAAAATACAGGGGTTCCTGCACCAGTGAACGGATTTGCATCGGAGCGGGTGGTCCGTGCGCCTGTGGGGGGGATTTTTTATCCAGAAGCGGACATAGGCGATCGGGTAAGGGCAGGTGAGGTAATTGCGAGGATCGGTCATCAGCCGCTCAGGACCTCCATTTCGGGTGTGCTGCGCGGTTTGCTGTATGCCGGAACGCCGGTCAGAGCGGGGCAGAAAGTTGCAGATGTTGATCCACGGGGCAAGAGGCAGAACTGTTTTACGATTTCAGACAAGGCCAATGCTGTAGCAGGGGGTGTTTTGGAAGCTATTCTCACCCATTTCGGGAGGAACATATGAAAGCTGCTGTGTTATATGCCGGAGAAAAGAAGCTGAAGGTTGAAGAAGTTCCGCTACCCACACCGCGGGCCGGAGAAGCGCTAATCAGGGTGGCTGCCTGCGGGGTGTGCCATACCGATTTGCATTATCTGGATCACGGAGTGCCAACCTTTAAAGAACCGCCGGTTATTCTCGGGCACGAGATCAGCGGCACGGTAGAAGAGGTTGGGGAGGGGGTAGAATCGCTGGAGGCCGGGGACCGGGTCATCATTCCTGCGGTGTTGACCTGTCACCGATGCAGGGCCTGCCTGTCCGGCCGTGCCAATTTGTGCGAGCAAATGCTGATGGTTGGTAACCATATTGACGGCGGGTATGCGGAGTTTATCCGGGTTCCTGCCGAGGATCTGATCCGCGTGCCGGACGACCTGCCACTTCAGGATTGTTCCGTCATCGCCGATGCGCTCTCGACGCCATTCCATGCCGTGGTCAACCGGGCAAAGGTCCGGCCGGGTGAAGTAGCAGTTGTGTTCGGCTGTGGCGGTGTTGGGATCAATGTGGTGCAGTTTGCTGCACTGGCGGGGGCGTACGTTATCGCTGTGGATCTGATGGAAGCNAAGCTGGATCTGGCCCTCCAGCTGGGTGCATCGGAGGTATTTCTTGCCGGAAAGGACGACGTGGCCCGGCAGATCCGCAAGAAGACCGGGGGCTGCGACGTAGCCTTCGAGGTGATTGGCAAGCCGGAAGTGATGCTGCAGGCCATGTCGACGCTGCGGCCAGGTGGACGTTTCGTGATGGTGGGATACAGCGCAGAGAACCTTCCCGTCCCGGCATCGCGGATTATGTTCCGGGAGCTGGAAATCATCGGATCGCTGGGGTGCGCACCGGTAGATTACCCGAAAATTGTGCAAATGGTAAGAGCGGGACATGTTCGGCTGGAACCCGTCATTACCCGGAGATACCCGCTGGAGCAAATTAACGAGGCCTTTGATGCCCTGCGCAAGAATGAGCCGATCTTAAGAAGTCTGGTGGTTTTTTAGGGATGTATCTGCCGAATTTCGAATATTTTGCTCCCGCTTCGCTGGAAGAAGCCCTTCATCTGCTTTACCGGCATCGGGAAGCACTCAGGCCGCTGGCTGGCGGAACCGATCTGCTGATTTCCATGAAAAACCGGGAGCAGGTGCCCTGGGGACTCATGTCCCTTCGCAGGATTCCCGAGCTGCACCGAATGGAAGCAGATAGTGAATGGGTGGAAGTGGGGGCGGCTGTTACGGTAACCGAACTGGAAGAGAGCGGACTGGTAAGCCGCAATTCTGCCTTTCTGGATCTTTTTGAGGGAATGGCTAGTCCGCAGGTCCGCAACCGCGCTACGATTGGGGGCAATTTGTGTACGGCGGCGGCCTGTGCCGATTTTCCGCCCGTGTTGCTCATCAATGAAGCCACTGTACGGCTACGCAGCGTGGAAGGGGAGCGGGAAATGCGCTTGTCGCAGTTTTTGGTTGGCCCGCGACAAACAGCCCGTACCCCGGTGGAACTACTTGTATCGGTGCGTTTTCGGCGCGCCAACCGTGGCTCCGCCTATGTAAAATTTGGCGTTCGGGAAGCGGTTAACATTGCCATTGTTGGGGTTGCGGGTGCACTTCATCCGGGCGGTGATTCGTCTTGCAGAGTTTGTCTGGCTTCGACGGCGGCGTCGCCGGTGCCGGTTCTTTTCGAGAAAGAGCTGCGTACGGATTGCTCACCGGCGGAAGCACGGAATCAGTGGCAGCAAATTGCCGAAGAATTTTCCCACCAGCACCAGCCCATTTCCGATGTACGAGGATCGGCCGAATACCGGCTTCATCTTATTCAAACTGGGGTGGTCCGGGCGCTGAAAAGGGCCCGGCGCCGACTGCGGGGATAGGCCATGATTGTGATTGCGTTGCGCGTAAATGGGGAGCTTCACCAGCTTGCGGTTGAACCGGCAGAAACCCTGCTGGATGTGCTACGGGAGCGCCTGCATCTTACCGGTACAAAGCGGGGGTGCGACACCGGCGACTGCGGTGCCTGTACGGTGCTTCTGGACGGCAAACCGGTAAACGCCTGTCTGGTGCTTGCCGCGGAGGCCGATGGGTGCTCGGTGCAGACGGTAGAAGGGATCCGCCATCCAGTGCAGGACCGTTTTGTCCGGTACGGATCTTTCCAGTGCGGGTACTGTGCGCCCGGGTTCGTGGTCAGTTCGTATGCCCTTTTGCAAAAGAAACCGAGACCGACGGTCAAAGACATTACTCGCCACCTCTCCGGTCATTTGTGCCGGTGCACGGGCTACGTACGCATTGTAAAAGCCCTGCTCAATGAAAAAGAAGAACTGGAAGAGAAGAACGGCCTGGATGTGGTGGGCCGGCCTGTTCCCAGGAAGGATATCTGGCAGAAGGTAACCGGGCAGGCCAAGTTCACAGCCGATCTTTACTTTCCCGGACTCGTGTACGGTGCCCTGGTTCTATCCCCCTATCCNCATGCGCGCATCCGGTCCATCGATTTTTCGGATGCGGTGCAAATGGAGGGCGTTCTGCTGGTTCTGACGGGCAAAGATGTTCCGCAGGTTCCGTACGGGGTTAGCCCTGCACGCTATGACGAAACCATTCTGCCAGACCGAGTGGTGCGCCATGTGGGCGAACCCGTAGCCGCCGTTTTTGCGGCCAATCCACGACTTGCCCAGGAAGCAGCAGAAAAGGTGAAGGTGGATTATGAACCGCTTCCTGCCGTGTTTGACCCGGAGGAGGCCCTGCGGGAAGGAGCTCCTCAGGACCATGAAGCGTATCGCC
>MTOL01000335.1 GCA_002011685.1 Deferribacteres bacterium JdFR-76 | reverse complement strand
TACGCTGTGGGATGCGGCCGCTTTACTGAAATGCTGCCGCCTGCTGGTATCGCCCGACACATCGCTGATTCACGTGGCCGGCTTGCTGGGCATCCCTGTGATTGGACTTTACCGGGCAGATCCCGATCATTTTTCGCGGTTTGCTCCCTGGGGACCCAGGGCAACGGCCATTGTTTCAGCTACACACCGCATCGAAGACATTCCCGTGGATAAAGTAGTTGCAGAATTGCAGAGGTTCATCAGTGAATTGGACTGAGTCCAGCGGATATCTGGTTTTCTCAGAAGATTTTCCGCCCGATGTGGGGGGAATTGCCCAGTGGGCGTACGGAATGGCCATGGGGCTACATCATGCAGGCCGTTCACTTGCAGTCATGACCCGCTTCCGCAAGGAGTACCTGAAAAATGATCTGCCACTGACACCGTTTCCCGTTCTGTGGATGCATGGCCGTTTCTGGAAGCAGCTCCGTACAATGTACTGCCGGCGGTCTTTTGCCCGCTACCTTGCGCGAGGCAACCGCCCGGAGGTTGTTCTGGCAACCACGTGGAATTTTTCGCGAGGGATTCTTTCCCTAGCAAAAAAGCAGGGCGTCCGGGTGGTTACGGTGGTCCACGGGCTGGAAGTGACGCGGCGGATGTCCTGGGCAAAACGCCGGTGGATGATCCGGACACTGGCGGGAAGTGATCTGGTACTGGCTGTGAGCCGTTTTACCGCTCAGGCTGTTTTCAAACTTGGGATTGAAGCCAGCAAAGTGCGTGTTCTGCCGAACGGGGTTTTCCCGGAGGAATTCGAACCACCCGAAGATCTTGATGCGTACCGGCGGCGGTGGGAGGTTGAAGGAAAAAAGGTGGTGCTGACGCTGGCCCGCGTTATTCCGCGGAAAGGACACGATGCCGTGATCCGGGCGCTGGCAAGAATCAGCCGGGAGGTTCCCGGGTATGTGTATTTGATCGCCGGCCCCGGGGACGACGCCTATCTGGCTTCCCTGCAAAGGCTGGCAGTCGAGGTGGGCATTCAGGACAAAGTCCGGTTTCTTGGGCGGGTGAGCGATCCTGACCGCCGGGCACTATATCATCTGTGCGATGTGTACGTGATGCCCAGCCGGTTTCTGCCGGATGCAGGAGATTCTGAAGGCTTTGGCATTACTTTTCTGGAAGCCAATGTGTGCGGTAAACCGGTTATCGGTGCCCGTTCGGGAGGCGTGGAAGATGCCATTCTGGATGGCCGTACTGGATTCCTAGTAACACCGGACCATGAAGAAGAGTTGGCCGAGAAACTTTTGCTTTTGCTGCGGGATGCTGCCCTGGCCACAAAACTGGGGCAGCAGGGAAAAAAACGGGTACTTGAAGACCTGAACTGGAGCAATCTGGCACAAAAGCTGATTCAACTGGTCGAGAATGGGGGAGATGGGGCATAAAAGGAGCCGACCCATTTGTAGATGTGGGCGTTTTCCATCTGCTGTTGCCGGAAAGATGAATTGGCCTTCAGGTTGTGTCCTGCCTGTCGAAGTTTTCTGACCGGACTGCCCGGGCTCAAATTCCAGTCTGCTGCAGGAAAGGTTTGCATTCGTGCTGCGGAATTTGTTTATTTATGGCTGTTTACCGTATGTTTGTTGGGTTGTCGGGTAGACCGGGGCTGGTGCGGCAGAAAAGGGAAACGAATGGGCAGCTAATGTTGCGATCATTGCGAAAGAAATACCTTATTTATGTGCGCGGGGTGCTGAACCGCAAAAAGAACGGCGTCGATGCNGGGGCCGAGCCGGAGCGCACTCTTGTTGTTCAGCTTTCTTCGCTGGGCGATGCCTGTACGCTGATGGCCGCTTGTCGGGAGATTTTTTCTCAAACGGGCTCTTTTGACATTTTGACCCGTCCTTATCTTGCACCACTCTGGCAGTATTTTTTCCCCGGAACGGAGGTTATCGGGCTAAATGGCCCGGACTGGGACGGCACAGCGTTGCGGCATCTGGAGGACCGCTTGAAGGACCGCACATACACAAGGGTCGTGGCCACCAGTATTTCGCCTTATGCGGCCTATGTCGCCAGTCTTGTTCCAGCAAAAAAGCGGTTTGGGATGGTGGAAAATGGCCGCCCCTTTAAGGGGGCGCGCATCCTTTTTGATGAGGTTCTGCATGCGTCGGAAAATCAGCACGTGAGCCAGCGTTTCCGCCAGCTTTTTAAGCTGGCAGGGCTATCCTGTAACGGGGGAAACGGCCGCTGGCACCCGAACGTCGGGGGAGAGTTTGTTCTTCTGCATCCCGGTGGCAAATGGAAGCCGCGCCGCTGGCCGCCAGACCGGTATGCCCAGCTGGCCCAGAAGTTTGCCCAAAAAGGTCTACCTGTACGGATCCTTGTGCACAGGTCAGAAACAGATCTGATCGGTTTTTTCAGGCAGCAGGTCTGGCCGGAAAGGGTAAGACTGGCGGTTACGGAACAGCTTTCTGATCTGTTAGAGATTATGGAAAAGGCTCGCCTTTTTGTGGGAAACGATTCCGGGCCGGCCCACCTGGCAGCGCTTATGGGTGTTCCGGGTGTGGTGCTGTGGGGGCCGGGAGATTTTGACCGGATCCGGCCGATGAGCAAGACATTGCGGATTCTGAAAAAAGAGATTGGCTGCCGGCCGTGTCGCCAGTACATCCATCCGGAGCGCTGCCAACGGGGCGAAAATATCTGCCTTCTGTCAATTTCTGTGGATGAAGTAGTTTCCGTTGCCGAACAGCAGCTGGGATCTGTTTCATGAAGTGGTTTCGCCGTAAGGCAACTGTGGATCCTTCCCAGTGCCGGTCCCGGCAGAGGTTTGACCGTAAAACCTTCGTCATACACCACTATTGCCCGCATACGTACAATGCCGGAGATCATTTTGTTATCCGTTCGATCCGGCAACATCTTCTTCGGTATCTACCAGAGGCGGTTTTTGTTCCGAAAGCCAGTGCTTACAACCGCGGTTGGGGCATGCCGGTGCGCCTGACGGGCAAAAACCTGGAATATAGCAACCAGTATGCGGACGCTGTCATTGTGGGCGGGTCGGATCAGTACAACAACTGGTCCCTGCGGATCAAGAAGGCTGAAATCGGCCGTCTGGTTCCGCCGCTCTATCTCATTGGAATGGGGGTGTCATCCCGCTCTCTGGATGATCCACCCAGCATCGAGAAATCTTCCTATCTGGAAGACATCCGGGCGACCCACGAGCACGCCCGTCTGGTAGCGGTTCGCGACAAAATTACCCGGGAATTTCTTGAGAACCTGGGATATCATGGCGCGGTGGTGACGGGCTGTCCGGCCATGTTCCTTTACAATGAGCCGTTTGCTGCAGGCGGGGAGGGGATTCTGGCATTGCCGTTTCCCTTTCCTGTAGTGCGCAAGAACAGGCCGGCTGTCTACAAGCGTCTGCTGGAGGTTCTTTCGTTTGGTATTTCCCAGGCGAAAAAGCGGGGACTTGAGCCTGTGGTAGTATGCCACGACGACCGGGATGTCCCGGAAGCCCAGCAACATTTTCCTGGCGAACGTATTTTCTTTTCCAACTATGTGGATGAAGTGATCGATTTTTATCGGCAGGTGACGTTTGTGATCGGTTCGCGCCTGCACGCTACCCTGCTGTGCGCTGGTATGGGCAAGCCGTTTGTCAATATCAATCTGGATGTCCGCGGCACCGGTTTCAGTCACACTTTTGGTATGCAAGAGTGGAACATTAACGTAGATGAGCCGCTTCTGTTTACAGCTCTGGAGAATCGGATTCAGCGGTTGATCCGCGGGGAGCTGGATGTTTTTCACGCCTTTTATGATAGAAAACAGAGCTACCGGACTGTTTTTCTGGAATTTATGAAAAATGTTGCAGAGGATATCCGGCGTGTGGTGGGAAAAGAGCCTGGTGATGCGGGATGATAACCGTATGCTGGGCCTCTGCACGGACCGCTTTTGGGGAAGGAAAAGGTCCGGCGTCTTTCCTGCGAGCGGCGGGTGTCAGGCCAGAAGGGTGAAAAAACGGCTGGGTGATTCAGACAGATGGGGATGGGCAAAGTGCGGATTGTCTATGTGAACAAAACCCTGATGGATGCATCCCTACCGGCTGTGAATTTCACTGTGGGGAATGTTTTTGGCCTAGCCCGGGCAGGGGCGGAAGTCTGGCTGCTGGCACAAAAGCGGGAAAGGCATTTTTCAGCGCAGCAGCTCATTTCCCGGCTGGGGCTGGAGGCTCCGGATCGCTTACATTTTGAGCTGTATCATAAAAAGGCGCGGTGGGGCATCCGAACCAATCAGTGGTTTTACTGGTGGGCCTTGAAGCGGATCAAAGCGCTTCACCGCCTCTGGAAACTGGATGCGGTTATTTCTCGCGATCCCGGGGCTCTGCCTTATCTGGCGCGGATCCGCAGGAGGCTGGGTATTGCGGTCTTTTATCAGCCGCACAACTTTTACGCCGATCTTTCCGTGCGGGATGATGAGGATTCCCGGAATGCGCGGAAATATGAATTCCTGGAACGCCACTGGATCCCGCAGCTTACCGGTCTTTTGTGTTTGCAGGAGGCCCAGGCCCGGTGGTACCGGAAGATTTTCCCGCAGGTATCGGCGGAGACAGCCGAACCCGGTATTTTGCGCCTGGGAAAGTGGGAAAAGAATCGGTGGGATCAAAAGACGGTTATTTATGTGGGCAGTTTGCAGGAGAAGAAGGGAATTATATGGCTTCTTGAAGCATTCCGGCTCCTTGAGAATCAGGAGGCCACCTTATGGCTGGTGGGGGGGCGAAACCGCGATGAAAGGGAAGCGGCCAGGCAGGAAGTGGAGCGGAGAGATCTGGCACCGCGTGTTGAAATAACGGGCTGGCTGCCTTACCCCGCCGTGGAAGATCGGCTGCAAAAAGCGGCTGTAGCGGTACTGCCGCTGCTGGACCGTTTTTACAACCGCTATCTTACCGCGCCCAACAAGCTGTTTGATTACCTGGCCTATGGGCTTCCAGTGGTTTCTTCCCGGCTCCCCGCAATTGAATGTTTGGTAAACTCCAGCGACGGTGTCACATTTGTTGCGCCGGGAAACGCTCAGGCCCTGGCCCACGCCATTGGCGTTCATCTAAGCGATCGGGCACGATATGAAGCAGCATCCCGCGCCGCATTTTCGCTGGCAAAAACGTACCTTTGGGAATGTCGGGCTGGAAAGATGCTGCAGATTATCCGGAAAATGGCAGAAAGAGATAAAAATCTCCGCTAACCTGGGGTTCCTAAGCGGTTGTCTGCCCGCAAAACAGCTTGATTCCGCCAGCCTTTTTTCGTTTTCTTTGCAAGGGAACTTCATTCTTTTGTATATTGGAGTGTTGTGAAACAGAACAGGTTTTTCGTTCGAATGATGGATATGAAATCAAATTGTCCCTGAGCCGCCAATATGGCCCTGTACCTGAAAATACTCCGTTTTCTCAAACCTTACTGGAAACATATCCTCGTTTCCATCTTCCTCACGTTCCTGTACATTGTTCTCAATAACGTGTCACTGTGGGTTTCCGTGGATTTCATCCGGGAACTGTTTGAGCCGGGAACNAGATCGGCTCTTGTAATTTCTCCGGAGAAACAGCAAGTAGATTCTCCTGAGGCGGAAGAAAAAACCGATTCTGTGAGCAGACTGTACGCCGGGGGAAATCTTTACCAGAAGATCAACCGGGCCATAAAGAAGATCATCATTCGTGAAAACCGCTACGAAACGCTAAAGGTTGTCTGTCTGGTTATCTTTTTAAGCTTTTTTCTGAAGAACTTAGTGTTTTATGTGCGCCGGGTGCTGATGAATTTTATTGAGCTGAAGGTCATTGTCAATTTGAGGAATCGGCTGTACAGTGTTTTGTTACGCCTGCCGCTTTCTTATTTTGAAAAGCACCGCACTGGCGAACTGACTTCCATCGTGTTCAACGATGTTTCCGCCGTTAATGTGGTACTGAACAACAGCTTTGGCAAGATGATCCTGACGCCGCTCCAGGTGCTGACCAACCTGGTCATCCTGGTGCTGATCAGCTGGAAACTATCGATCCTGACGTTCACCATTATTCCGCTGATCGGTTTTGTGATTGTGAAAATCGGACAGAGCATCCGGCGGAAACGGCGGCGGGTGTTTCGGCAAATTGCTCAGGTGATGGCGGTTTTTCAGG
>MTOL01000328.1 GCA_002011685.1 Deferribacteres bacterium JdFR-76 | reverse complement strand
ATCAGCTTATCCACAGGAACCTGCATCAGCTCTCGCAGATGACGGAGAATATGATCTTTGAGGATGGCTGCGGTGCCGTCATGATCGCGGTGGGCGCCTCCAATGGGTTCTGGAATGAGTTCATCGGCGATCCCCATTTCCAGCAAATCCCGCGCTGTAACCTTCATTGCATCAGCAGCCTGGTCTGCCTTTGAGCTATCCCGCCAGAGAATGGCAGCACATCCTTCCGGAGAAATCACCGAATACCAGGTATTCTCCAGCATTAGAATCCGGTCGCCCACTCCAATTCCCAGGGCACCGCCGCTGGCCCCTTCGCCGATTACCACAATCAGGATGGGCACCCGCAGGTGCGACATTTCGTAAAGGTTGCGGGCGATGGCCTCCGCCTGGCCGCGTTCCTCCGCACCTATTCCAGGATAAGCCCCTGGCGTATCTATAAACGAAATCACCGGCCTGTTGAATTTCTCTGCCAGCTGCATTACGCGCAGAGCTTTCCGGTACCCTTCCGGGTGCGGCATACCAAAGTTGCGATAAAGTTTTTCTTTGGTCGTCCGACCTTTCTGGTGCCCTACAATGGCAACCGGAATGCCGTCCAGTTTGCCCAGTCCCGCCACAATGGCTGGATCATCGGCAAATCTGCGATCACCGTGCAGTTCAAAGAAATCTTCTACAATGCGTTCCACAATATCNAANGTGTACGGCCGCTGTGGATGACGTGCCAGCTGCACCCGCTGCCAGCGGTTGAGTTTGGAGTAAATATCCTGCCGCAGTTTCTGGGCTTTTGCCTCCAGCCGGGCGATTTCCTCCTGGACCTCCACATTCTCCACAAAGGCCAGCTCCTTCATCTCGGCAATTTTCTTTTCCAGCTCAACGATCGGCTTTTCAAAATCGAAAACGAACTCCGCCATACCTACCTCTTCAGCAAATGCTTCGCCAGAATCTCAAGGTCCAGCCAGGGTGAATAGCGTTTCATATAAAGAATAGCGGCCCGCTGAGCCGCCTGTTCTTCCCGTGGCCTGCCCCGGTCCACATCCGCAAACGGAACCAGCCCCGGCTTCATCCGGATTCCCCGGAAAGCCGGATTCAACTCCTCTTTCCGGAAGGCCACCGGAACGCCAACCATGGACAAAGAACCGCTTAAAACTTGCAAAAGAAGAGGGCTTTTTTCAAGCCAAAATTGCGGCAAACGTTCCTTTTTCGTCATCAGCCACACGTTTTTCCGGTTCCACTTTTCGTTTCCGGTTTCAGCCGTTCCGGAGGCCGGCCAGAAAACTTCGCCCCGGCGCAGCCGGTAACCCAGCAGATGCAGAAGGAACCAGAGAGGAATCACAGCCAGCAATCCTATGACGGCAAGGCTCAGGTCCAGACCCCGTTTAAGGGCTCGATAGCGCGCATGGGCCAGCCGGTATTCCACATCCACCAGAGACAATTCGCCGAGATACTCCACACTGCCGCTTCCGATGATCACATCAAACTGATCAGAAGCAATTTTGAAATCCACTCCGCTGGGCGAAAGTTCGGAAATCCAGGAAAGAATGGTTCCGTAAGAAAGGGAGCTGGAACTGAAGATGACTTCGTTGGCATCCAGCTCCCGGATGGCCGCAGGAAGACGATCCGCCGATTGCAGCACGGGCAAACTTCCCCCGGATTCGATCTGCTCCGGTTTACCTGCGGTAGAAACCAGCCCCACAACCTCCACCGTATCATCGGCCTGAGCCTGAATCTTCCGGTAGAGGCCGGCCAGCGAAGAAGCACTCCCAACCAGAATGGCCCGTTTGCGAAAATAGCGCCGTTTCAGCCGTTCAAAAAAAGAACCGGGAGAATGCAGGGCCAACCAGCGCACGAGAATCCGCCAACCGGGTATGAACAGTAAATTAAGCCCCCCCTGAAGCAGCACAACCAGGCGCGAGAATGCAAATTCTTTGGCAAAATAAGTAATGGTTGAATTGATGACCAGACCGGCCAGTACAGCCGAAGCGGCGTGGGAACCGGAAAATTTTCGGTGTTCATAAAGATCGAAAAAATAAAAATTTAGCAGCCAGATGGTCGAATAAATTGCCGTTACCAACAGGTAGGACCGCCAGTGTATTAGCGAACCGAAACGCAGCAAAAGCGCCAGGGCGAGCGCCACCTGAAGAAAAAAGAGATCAATTAGCGGCATCCGCAGACGCAGAAAAAACCGGTGAAAAAAAGAGAGCGTTCCCCGCGTGGCAATTCCCACATAGAGAAACCACTGCGGCAGAAATCGATACCGCCCACGGAAGTGCTTCCGGACAAACTGCAGCATGGCACGGTAAAACAACAGCAACGTATCCAGACCGGCTTTGGAAGAGCTTGCCCCTTTGTAGTGAACAATCTGTGTTTCCGGAACGTAATAGATTTCCCATCCTGCTTTGCGGACACGATAGCAAAGATCCAGATCTTCACCGTACATAAAAAAGCGTTCATCAAAAGAGCCCGCCCGTTCCAGTACTTCCCGGCGGATCATCATAAACGAACCGGAGATGGCATCCACGGGCGCTGTCTGATCCGGATCCAAAAAGGTAAGATTATACCGGCCAAAGAGCCGGCTTCTGGGAAACAGGCGGCTCAGTCCGACCAGCTTGGTAAAAGCCACCCAGGGTGTCGGGAAACTGCGTCGGCACGCAAGCTGCAAACTACCATCAGGATTCAGTATTTTGCAGCCGACCATGCCCGCTTCCGGATGCTCTTTCAGAAACCGCAACAGTACCGAAAAGGTGTCTTCCTGGACAACGGTATCCGGATTCACAAACGCCAGCACTTTTCCCTGCGCCAGAGCAATTGCCTGATTGTTGGCCCGGCCAAACCCCACATTCTGCCGGTTTTCTATCAGGCGTACTTCCGGAAAGTCCTTCCGAACCATATCCGCACTGCCGTCCACAGATGCATTGTCCACTACAATAATCTCCGCCGGAATGTCGGACACGGCCTGCTGGATGGATCGGAGAGCCTGACGCAGAAATTCGCGGACGTTGTAATTGACAATAATAACCGAAAGCTCGGGAGCGGTCATCTTCTCACTCCAACTTCCCCAGCATGCTGAGGAAACGTAGCTTCCACACCTCCCAGATGGCTTCCCGGATGATTTTCTTCGACATCTTGGACGAACCCACCACCCGGTCTACAAAGACAATCGGGATTTCCCGGATCCGAAAGCCCTTTTTCCACGCCTTAAAACTCATTTCAATTTGAAAAGAATATCCGTCCGAAGANATCTTATTCAAATCAATGGCTTCCAGTACTTCCCGGCGGAAACATTTGAACCCGGATGTGCAGTCGNGGATTTTGAGTCCCGTAATAATCCTTGTATATAGATTGCCGCCGTAGCTCAACAGAACACGGCTGAGAGGCCAATTGATCACGTTCACACCCTGGATGTATCGCGAACCGATCACCAGATCACATTCTTGAATGGCCAGAATGAAATTCGGAATTTCTTTTGGATCGTGAGAGAAGTCGGCGTCCATCTCAAAAATGTAATCGTATCTCCTCTCCAGGGCATATCGGAATCCCTGCACATAGGCGGTGCCCAGACCGGCTTTTTTTTCACGCACAATCAGGTGAACTTTGTCCGGGTATTTTTGCATGATTTTCCGGACCTCGTCTGCTGTACCATCCGGGGAATTGTCATCGACCACGAGAATCTCCAGATTGGGAATATCCATAACCAGAATCAGATCGATCAGCGGGTGGATGTTGTTGACTTCGTTGTAGGTAGGAATGATGATAAGGGCTTTCCGGGAACGCATAATTTTGCGAACCTGTTCTACCTTTTTCTGATTCCCTTTGTAAAATGGAAAAGAAGCTTCAAATTCCACGGAATTGCCCTTTCCTACCCTGCCTGAAACTGTTCGTACAGTGTCCGGAAAGCCCGCAGCTGTTCCTTAACGCCGCGCAGACGCAGGCCGTAATCACGCCAGAGTTTGGACACATCCAGGCTGGCATCGAGGGGGCGCGGCGCCTTTTGCTGCAGTTCCTCTGTTTTGATGCGCTGAATTTTCGTATCATTCAGTCCAAATGTATGGGCGATTTCCATAGCAAAATCGTAGCGGGATATCGGCTCCGGTCCCGCGACATGATAAAGCCCCCTTGCACCCCTTTCCACCAAAGTTTTTAGGGCCGCGGCCAGGTCGTCCGCAAAAGTAGGGTTACCAATTTGATCATCCACCACGCGGATGGTCTGCCCATTGCGAAGGGAATGAACCACCCACAGCGGGAAATTGGGTCCGATTCTTACGCCCATACCGTACAGAACCGCGGTTCGCGCAATGAGGAACTCGCCACCGACCTCTTTCACACGCTGTTCTCCCAGCCACTTCGAGCGGGCATATACGCCGAGTGGATTGGGATTGTCTTCTTCCCGGTAATTGCCTTTCTTGCCATCAAAAACATAATCCGTGGAAACATGGACCAGCAGCGCTCCGCCGGCTTTGCACGCCTGAGCCAGATACCCTACCCCCTCTGCATTGACGGCAAAACAGAGATCGGGCTCCTCTTCCGCGCGGTCCACCTGAGTGTAGGCCGAGGCGTTAATCACCACATCCGGACGCACCGACCGGATTTTTTCAAAAACTGCCTGCCGGTCCGTAATGTCCAGCTGCAAATACGGAACGTGCAGGTCCAGATAGCTCTCGGGTTCCACGCTGGCACAGTAAAGATCGTACTCGTCAACAAAAAGCCGTGCCACCCGTTGCCCTAACAGGCCGTTGGCACCAACAATCAGAACCCGCTTCATGCCCTTCCTTTCCGGAAACCGCAGGACTTCCAGCAATGGTCGATTTGCACCAGCAACTCCATGTTATTCATAGGGATAAAAGATATAAAACAGGAGGGAAAGTGCAAACAAAACCCACAGCCCCGGGTGGATGGACCTGCCCTGGCCCCGAATCAGCTTGGCAAAAGGATATAGCACAAATCCGGCGGTCATTCCAATCCCTATGTTGTAGGTGAAACTCATCAGAACCACAACTGCCAGAGCCGGCACCACTTCCGTCATGTCATCCCAGCGGATGCGCTTAATCGGTTCAATCATCAGCAACCCTACCAGAACAAGCGCAGGACCGTAGGCCTGAGGAGGAATTGAGGTAAAGATGGGCGCGAAAAAGAGGGAAAGCAGAAAAAGGACCGCCACCACAAGGGATGTAAAACCGGTGCGCCCTCCAGCCTCAATTCCAGCGGCAGATTCGATGTAGGTCCCCGTGGTGGTTGTCCCCACCACGGCTCCAAATACGGTAGCCAACGAATCAGCGAGCATGGGTTTTTCAATTTCAGGCAAATTGCCGTTTTCATCCAGCAATCCGGCTCGCGCCGAAACACCAATTAGGGTGCCCATGGTGTCCACGAAATCCATAATGAAAACCGTGAGAATGACGGAGAAAAATCCCCATGTCAGGGCCCCCAAAATATCCAGTTTCAGAAACAAGGGCGTGAGATCTGGCGGCAGACTGATAACCTGTTCCGGCGGTTTTGCCACGCCGGTAAGGAAACAAAGAACCGCGCTGAGCAGAATCCCGATCAGCAGGGCTCCACGGACACGCAGGATCATGAGTACAGCGATGATCAGAAACGAAAAGACCGCCATCAGCACCGATGTTTCATGGAGCGACCCCAATTTGACAGGCGGTCCTCCGCCGGGCCCACCCACCACAATGCCACTTTCATTCAGCCCAATAAATACAAGAAACAGGCCAATTCCGGCGGCAAAGCTGTATTTCAGTCCCTCCGGAATGGCCTCCACCAGCCACCCCCGGATGCGGGTAACAGTCAGAATGACAAAAAGGACCCCGCCAATGAAAATGGCGCCAAGGGCTGTCTGCCAGGAATACCCCAGCAGCCCTACTACTGTGTAGGCAATGAAAGCATTCTCGCCCATGTAGGGCGCAATGGCAAAAGGCCGCCGGGCATATAGGGCCATGATCAGCGTGCCAAAAGCGGCAGCGAGAATGGTTGCCACCATCGAGGCCCCCTTCGGCATGCCCGCTGCACTGAGGATGGCTGGATTCAGAATGATGATATAAGACATGGTAATAAACGTGGTCAGCCCGGCAAGGAACTCCGTGCGGTAATCTGTACCCAATTCGTCAAACCGAAAGAAG
>MTOL01000337.1 GCA_002011685.1 Deferribacteres bacterium JdFR-76 | reverse complement strand
CGGGAGCCCAAATAGAATGACGCAGCTTGCTGTGTACAAATGGATTATCTGGGTTGCCTACCTNATTACATTTATTGCTTATCTGCGTTTTTTCGTAAAACAGCAGTCCCGCCTCCGACCCTACCTCTGGATGTTTCTCGGTATTACGATACTTCTGCATTTCGGCTATCTGGGCTGGCTTAGCCTACGTCTTCACCGGCTTCCGGTAGGCAATCTCTTTGAAGTTATGACTTCTATTGTGCTGCTTTATTCCTTGGTGTATTTCGGCCTGGAAAGGATAATCAAAGACGAATCCATTGGGGTGATTATTTTGCCGCTTTCCTTGCTATTTCAGTTTATTTCCAATCTGTTTATCGATACCTCCAAGCAGCTGGCTCCGGTTTTGCTCAAAGTTACGTTTTTTGAAGTTCATGTTACGACGATGATGTTCGCATACAGCGGGTTTACTATTTCTTTTATCGCCAGCATTCTTTACATTCTTCTTTCGCGGGAAATTCACAATAAACAGCTGGGTTTTTTCTTCTCCCGTTTGCCGTCGCTGGAGCTGCTGGACCGGCTCAGTAATCTGGCCGTGGTGGTGGGGGTAACCTTTATTACGGCCGGCATTCTCCTGGGCATTTACATGGCCAACCAGGTATGGGGTCGGGGCTGGCCAACCGATCCCAAACTGATTTCTGTGTTCGTCACGTGGGTAATTTACGTGGCGTTTCTGTATTTTCGCAATGCCCGGGGCTGGCAGGGAATCCGGGCCTCCTACATTTCCATTGGCGGATTTATCTGGCTTTTGCTTTCGTTTGTGGTTATCACAACCTTCTTTTCCCGTCTCCACTCTTTCACATAATCATTATGCAGATCCTTGCTGTAGGGATTCACAGGCTTGATTTTTCACCTTCGGCGTGGGAAAAGCTTTCTTATCTCCCTGCGAAATTTTATGAATTCTATGCCCGGTCTTCCTCTGGGTGGGGAGCGTCAGAAGTTCTGTTTGTGAGCGGAGAGACAGCCAAAGAAGTTTTTGCAGTGGCCGAGGATCTGGAGCGGGTGCGCGATCAAATAGAGGCTTTTTTCCGGCGGGAACTGGAAAGCGCCGGAGGTGCACTGCATTTTCATGTTTTACAGGGTCCGGAAGCCGTACGACACTTTTTTGCTCTGGCTCTGGGAGCTGAGGCTTTTCCGGGCGGGCAGGATCAGGAATTTCTTCACTGGGTCTACGAAGGTTTGCAGGAAGCCGAAAAATATGGCACCGCTGGGTCCATCTTAAATCGACTTTACGGCAGAGCCCTTTTGCTAAAGGGAAAAGTGGGGCATCTGCCTGCTGAATTTGATACGGCCCAGCTGTATGAGAAGGTCCGCCAGCTGCTACAGAAGATTTTTGGTGATCTCTCTTCCGCACAGGTGATCCTGATGGGACACCACGAGGCCTTCAATGATCTGATCTACCGCATGCTGAACGCGGGTTTCAGGGAAATTTTTGCCTATTCTGAAGATGAACAGACGATGCTGGGGCTACCCGTACGTAAGCTTGCCCGCGATGAACTGGAGTGGGTCCTGCCGGATGTTCAGGCTATTTTCCGCCTCAGTCAGGATGGAGAAGCATTTTTCCGGGGGGCCTATCTGGAAAATCTGATGCACCGGCGGAAAAACCAGCCGCTGCTCATCGTCAATCTCGACCCATCGATTTCGGTGGATCGGTCTCTGGAAAAAATCTACAACATTTTTGCCTACGATCTTTCAGATTTGCTGCAGACGGGACAGGGAGCACGCCCTGCCGAAAAAGAACTCACTGCACTGATTGACCAGGAGCTGGAGGCCTTTTTTTCATGGTTTTATTCAAAAGCCCCCTACAAGTTTGGCAAAATCATCGGGAAAAGCCGTGCGATTGAGAAGATTCTTGAAATGGTTGCTCGCCTTTCACAAACGGATGTGGCGGTGTTGATTTTGGGAGAAAGTGGCACGGGAAAAGAACTCGTGGCGCGGACGATTCATGAGACCAGCCCAAGAAAAGACCGGCCATTTGTGGTGGTAAACTGCGGGGCTTTTGCAGAAAATCTTTTGGAACGTGAACTTTTTGGACACGAGAAAGGCGCAGTTGCCGAGGCCGCTTCCGGGAAAAAGGGGGTTTTTGAAGAAGCGGATGGTGGAACCCTGTTTCTGGATGAAATTGAAGAAGTACCCCCGGCCTTGCAGGTGAAACTGCTGCGGGCCCTTGAACACGGAGAAATCAGGCGCGAAGGAGGGACCGAGTCTATCCGTGTGGATGTGCGAGTGATTGCTGCCTCCAGCCGAGATCTGTTTGACATGGTCCAGAAAGGTATGTTCCGTCAGGATCTGTATTACCGCCTGAATGTGGTGACGATTCAGATCCCGCCGCTGAGGGAGCGACCCGAAGATATTTTACCTCTTTCCGAATATTTTGCCCAGCGGTATGCGGAAAAGTTGAAGAAGCGGATCACCGGTTTCACAGATCGAGCCAAACAGCTGCTTTTAAGCTACCATTGGCCCGGGAATGTGCGTGAGCTGGAGAATGCCATCGAACGGGCGGTGGCACTGGCCGTGGGGCATCAGATCCATGCGTCGGATTTGCCAGAGACGCTGAGAGAAGGACGGATCGAAGGCATTTTGCGCACGGCTTCGGCCCGGGCAAAGTCGATGAAAGAGATTGAAGCGGAGGTAATCCGCGCTTATCTGGAACTGTATGGCTGGGATTATGAGCGGGTGGCAGAAGTTCTGGAGATCGGCCGTACGACGCTGTGGCGGAAGATGAAAGCCTATGGAATCCGTAAGCCAGTTCCTCCAAAGCGGTGAGATAAAAAAGCATCATTTGGCGGGGAGATTGAAATTGTACGGGGTAGCCCAGAGGCCCGGAAAAGGCGAACGGAAAGATACATCGGAACCTTCCCACAGGGGTACGTTTTTCCGGCAAGCAACCAACGATCCCTCATTTTGAGAGTGGATGAAGAACATGAGTGATTTAGAGAGCACGGAGAAAAGCACAGGCCATAAAAGACACCGTGCTCTCTTTTTTTTTCTTCTTTCTCTGTGTCTCTTTTTGTGTATCGGGATTATCCGTACTACGCGCCTGCGTGCAGAATTTTCTCCTGATTCAAATAGACATGGACAAACTGGGAAACCACCCAGGCGTGACTGATGAACGCCACCAGGATCAAAACGTAAAACGGTGCCTGCAGCACCCCACCCAGAAAAATGAGAAAGAGCCGCACGTCACGAGATGAGGGCAGCAGGTTCCATAGGTAATCCCTAAACGTTTTCTTGCCAAAGCGCAACTGGAATTCTTTTTTGGTGTAACTGTACAGGATGAAGCCTGCCGCTGCCATCAGCCCAATCAGAAAGATTCCCACCGACGGATGCATCCGGTAGTGCCCGTACACGATTCCGCCCACAATGGCAACGTCTGCGTAGCGGTCCAGGATCGTGTCGAACCAGGCGCCAAAGCGGCTGGACTGGAATTTCAGCCGGGCAATTTCTCCATCACAGCCGTCCACGATGGAGGAAAGCTGGGTGAGCAGTGCACCGGCAATGTTCAAAATTGGCTGGGCGAAAGCAAAAAGGATTCCTGCGGCCACTGCCATGAGAAAACTTATTACTGTGATGGCGTTTGGGGACAAGGGTGTATTGGCCAGAAATTGGGTAATCCGCACCGAAATGGGACGGTTCAGGTACCGGGAAACGATCCCATCTTCGCTTTTAGTGAGCTGTTTCAGCAGAAGCCGCCGGGCAATGGAAAAATTGCCCGGGGTGTCCACGTCTATCCAGAAGCTGGAACCGATATCGACAGCCGCAATTCGTCCTCTGTGTGCCAGTTTTCGAACACCAGCCGAAAGAGAACCATCGCCCTCCGCCAGTGCTTTCCGCAAGGCCGGCACTATATCCCGCTGGAATAGGAATACCCCCGTATCAATCGCATTGTAATTCTGTAACTGTTTGCCAATTTCCACAATCTGGTCCGCATCTGTGGTGACCTTTGTGGCGTCTTCGTGGTCAAAAACAAACCGCTGGGTACGGTCGACGGCAAGTAGGGACTGATCCGTTTGAGGATATTGCTGCAGCAGCCTTTTCAGAATATCCGGATCGATAATGTGGTCACACATCATCACCACAAATGGACCGCGGATCTTTTCGGCAGCTGCCAGGACCGAAGTACCGTTGCCTTTGGGCCAATCTGGATTTTCAATAATCTGGATAGAAAGGCCGTATCGCCGTGCAAGGTCCCGGATGTGCTGGATCACGCGCTGCTTGCGGTAACCCACCACCACGTAAAAATCGCGCAGACCCACTTCTCTGGCGGTAAGAATCGCCCGTTCCAGCAGGGAAAGTCCGTGAATTTTTACGAGGGGCTTGGGTATTCCATTGCTCATTTTCTTGAGCCGCTGTCCGCGGCCGGCCGCGAGGATGACCACCGGAAAGTGTGGAAAGACCGGCTGAATGGTATGGCTGGAAGGCTGGGAAACGTCGGGCTGCTTCTCAGGATGAGACGAATGTATTGGGCGAAGCAGATCCATCGCATCCCTCCTTCTTTTTGGCTCTGTTTTTCAGGTAAAAAAATCGGACAGTCAGAAAAAACCGCTGGAGCGATCGTTAGCGCAATTTCCGGAAGCGCAGGGGCAAAAATTAAATGTTGCGCAACTGTAATATAATCAACAAAACGGAAAATTTCAAGCCATTCTTGACTTAAGGGATTATTTTTTCAGTAAATAGCCCAGAATGAAAGCCCGCTACGCAGGCTGGTTTTTCCCGGACCGAATTCCGAATTTTTGAATGTAGAAGTTAAGGGATGTCCTGGGGATTCCCAGTAGCTGAGCCGCGCGGGTCCTGTTCTGTCCCGCAATTTCCAGCGCCTGCTGCACCAGCTGTTTTTGTGATTCCTGCAGCAGGTTTTTCCCTTCCTGGGGGGCGAGATGCAGGGTAAAGAGCGGTTCGCCAGTGGGCCGGAGGGGCGACCCCGATGGATGAAAAAAATCTTCAAGACAAAGAACAGAGTCCTTTTTCAGCAGCATGGCCCGTTCGATGAGGTTTTTCAGTTCCCGGACATTTCCGGGCCAGTCGGCGGTTTCCAGAAATCGTTCAGCGTCGGGAGCAATGCGATTCACGTTTTTGCCCAGTTTGCGGTTCAGCTCCTGAATGAATTGCTTGGCCAGGGGTAAAATATCTTCCCGCCGCTCCCGCAGGGGGGGAATGTGCAGCGTGGCAATATTGAGCCGGTAGTAAAGGTCCAGCCGAAACTGCTTGTTTTCCACCCGTTCGCGGAGGTCTGTGTTGGTGGCTGCAATAACCCGGATGTTCACCCGGATCGGTTCAACCGCACCAATACGGAAGAACTCTCCCGTTTCCAGCACGTGGAGCAGTTTGGACTGGAGCTCCACCGGCATTTCGGCAATTTCATCCAAGAACAGGGTGCCTCCGTTAGCCCGCTCAATCAGGCCCATTTTTCCCTTCTGCCGCGCCCCGGTAAAGGCACCGCGCTCGTAACCAAAGAGTTCGCTTTCCAGCAGCTCTCGGGGGATGGCAGCACAGTTGATGCAGACAAACGGATAGCTAAAGCGCGGGCTCTTGTAATGGACAAAATGTGCCAGCAGGTTCTTTCCTGTGCCGGTTTCGCCGGTGATAAGCACCGTGGTGTCAGATTTGGCGTATTCTTCGGCCAACTGTAGGAGCTGCTGCATGGCCGGCGAGACGCAAACAATTTCGGCCATCTGTGAACTTTCGATGGTACTTTTGCGCAGTGCTTCCACTTCTTTCTTTAGGCGCAGGTTGTCCAGGGCCCGCTGAACGATAAAGCGGATAAATTCCGGTTCCTCTTTTTTCTGGATAAAATCGTAAGCGCCCAGCTTCATGGCTTCCACGGCAATATCAATGTTGCCGTAGGCCGTTATCATGATAACCAGAATGTCTGGGTATTCCTCCCGCAGCTGTTTTAGAATGCTGAGGCCATCTGTTTCCACCAGCTTGTAGTCCAGTAGTATCAGATCAATGGGGTGGTTCTCGAGGATGTTCCAGGCCTCCGCCACCTGGGTGGCCGTGTGGACCCGCCGCTCCTCGTTTTCAATGATCCGTTTGATGGAATTGCATACGATACGCTCGTCGTCCAGGATTAAGATGTCAAA